>JAEZBU010000114.1 GCA_023426855.1 Pseudomonadota bacterium
AACGACTGGACGGCTGGACTGGAAGGACGATGACAGCGAAAGCTCTGCCGACAATTGCGGGTGGGTCCGTTGGACTGGCGCGGTATCTCGAAGAGATCCGTCGCTTTCCCATGCTCGAGCCTGGCGAAGAGTACATGCTCGCCAAGCGCTGGCAGGAACATGCGGATTCGGACGCCGCGCATAAGATGATCACGTCGCATCTGCGTCTCGTGGCGCGCATCGCCATGGGCTATCGCGGCTATGGCTTGCCGATCGGCGAAGTGATCTCCGAAGGCAACGTAGGCCTGATGCAGGCGGTCAAGCGCTTCGATCCCGATCGCGGTTTCCGCTTGGCGACCTACGCCATGTGGTGGATTCGCGCGTCGATCCAGGAGTACATCCTGCGGTCGTGGAGCCTCGTGAAGATGGGCACCACGGCGGCGCAGAAGAAGCTGTTCTTCAACCTGCGGCGGGCCAAGGGCCAGCTTCAGGCGCTGGAGGAGGGCGATCTGCGCCCGGATCAGGTCAAGGCGATCGCCAAGAAGCTTGGCGTGCCTGAGGATGACGTCGTGTCGATGAATCGCCGCTTGGGCGGTGATACGTCGCTCAACGCTCCGGTGCGCGCCGATGCGGAATCGGGCGAGTGGCAGGACTGGTTGGTCGATGATGCACCCGATCAGGAAGAGCAACTCGCCGAGCGCGACGAGATGGATCAGCGGCGCAATTTCCTTGCGAACGCACTGACGACGCTGAACGACCGTGAGCGGCGCATTTTCGAAGCGCGCCGGCTGTCGGACGATCCGGTCACGCTGGAAGATCTTTCGACGGAGTTCGGCGTCTCGCGTGAGCGCATTCGGCAGATCGAGGTGCGGGCGTTTGAAAAGGTCCAGAAGGCGGTTCAGAAGGCCGCCAAGACCAGCGACGCTGGCGCCGCGATGACGGAGGCTGTGTAAGCCCGAGCCGCTCGTTACATAGAAAGCCATTTTGAAAGGGAGCCCATCGGCTCCCTTTCGTTTGTTCGTGCTGCGGAAGTCACACCCGTATGGCCACACGCAATGAACGCCCATTGCAGTGTTCTGCTGTCATACGGTTCCCCTGCGAATCGCTTACATTGTGGACAGGTGGGGAACAACGTGACCCGCTACGACCCGTCCGGCGACGGATCGGGCCGTGATAGACGGTGCGCGTCAGATCTCATGGCATCAGCGGCTTGCAGCATCTGAACGTTAATACAACAACAACCGGCACCTCTCAGCGTGCCGGCCGGGCGCCAGGCGGACATGGACAGGACCGCCATCAGGAGCGCCTGCCGGAAGGCAAGCGCGAATACTCGCGCTCCTGTCCTCGACAGCTACGACACTTCGAAATCAGCAACGGGCAAGAGAACCGGTCGGAGGCCACACGAGGGCGTTCGGTTGGGGGGCCTTTTTGCGCCGTGGCGATACCGTCTGGCTTAGAGCGAGCCGGTGGCGTGGCACTTAGGAAAGACGATGGAGCAGCCTATGCTAAAGCGCCTTCATCCACGATCCATCTCAGTCGGCAGTCCAGTCAGCAAACAGCGCGGCAACACTTTCGTAGCGCGTGATTGCGGCCGGTCTCCGCGACTGAAGGGTGATTGGTCCCTCGTGCTCCCGTGGCGTCTTAAACCGCTGTATCCTCCAAGTATGATCTAAGTCAGCTTAGCCGGAGTCGGGGTGCGAACCGTGAGCCGGTAGAAAAACACGAAGGCCGGCCTGTTTTGGCCGGCCTTTGCGTTGGGGCGCAGGGTGTGTGATTTGATCTCTGAGATCGGGCGTTGCGGCCGACATCACATCGGCAAGCGGGCGATCTGGTTGGAGAAGTAGTTTTCGACTGCCGTGGCGATGGAATCCGAGACCTTGTTCCGCCATGCCTGGGACTGCAGGTTGCGCGCATCCTGAGCGTTGGTGACGTAAGCCAGCTCGATCAGCACGGACGGGACCTTGGCGGTTTTCAAAACACGGAAATTGGCTTCCCGGTCGGCGTTCTCGCGCATATTGGTCGATGCGCCCATGAATTCGATGACCGAGCGCGCGAACATGCTGGTGCGCTCTTTGGTGACCGCAACTTCGCGCTGGGCGAGGTCCGCCAGAATGTCCTGGATTGCGCTCGCATCCCCGGATGTTTTCTGGACCGCGGCCAGCTCCTGGCCGCTCAGCACGGTCCGGGCCACCTCCGCCCGGGCGGATCGTTGCAACGCATTCGCTGTCGAGTCGGTCAGGGAATAGATCGTCGCGCCGCTGGCACGGGAACGGGCGTAATCGGCATGTACCGCGATGAACAGTGCCGCTTTCTGCCGCTCGGCAATCGCGCGGCGTTCATCGAGCGGAATGAACTCGTCGCTATCACGGGTCATCACAACGCGGTAGCGGCCCGTGGCTTTGAGTTTGTCGCGGAGCACCTTGCTGAACGCGAGAACGGCGTCCTTTTCGACCACGCCATTCTTGATGGCGCCGGAATCATGACCGCCATGGCCCGGATCGATCACCACGACGGGCCGATAGCTACGCGCGGCGCGTTCCTGCGGTGTCAGTGCCGGGCGCGGTGTCGGCGGCTGCAAGGGGCCTCCGGCCGTTGCCCTCAGCTTCTTGGATTGAACGCCTGCGGACTTGCTGAAAGCGGCCGGCACGAGGTCCATGACCAGCTTGAACGATTTGCCTTCCTTCTCGGTGTCCGCGCGCTCGACGACGACAGGTGCGGCCACGTCGATAACGATGCGCTGTCTTCCCGGCGCGGACAGCCCAGCTCGCAGCGATTTGACGAGACCCGAGGCGGTCCCTTCCACTTCGGGCAGGCGCATCTTGATGTCCGGCAGCTCGATGACCACCCGGTTCGGGTTGGTCAGAGCCAGCACGTCGATCTCGACCTTGCGCTCCAGTCCGACGACGAAGCGAGTGCGATGGGAATCGCGCTGGGTGGCGACAGGTGGCGGCGTCGCGACCGGATCGGCTTTGGCCGACGGCGCTGTGATTGGAGATGCAACGAATATCGCTGTGGCGAGTGCGGCACTAAGGTTAATGGCCGAACGCATATTTTCAGCGATCCGTGCAATCTGGGATGTGTTCAAGTCAGAGCCCCCTCTAACGCGCACACTGATTTCTCAGGTGAGGCGGTGTTCTGATGCCGCGAAATCATGGCGTTTTGCTGATCCCGGCAAGGTATTGTTATGAAGCTCTAAAGGTTAACAAAGCGTTGACGGATGGTTCGGGCAGGTTGTGCCTGACCGAATTTCGGCGCGGTCATGCTCCGACCAATGGTTATCTGATGTTCTGGGGCGAGGCAGGTGTCGCGCCGCTTTTACGGGCGGGAGGCGCGGGTTTGTCTGTGCCCGGCTTGTCCTTCGTCGCGCCAGGCGCCGTTTGTGAAGGCGCCGCCGGGGTCTGGTTGGTCCGCATCTCGACGGCGAGACCAAACAGCCGCCACTCGCCGCCGACGCTGGCGAACATCATGTCGAAAGTCACTTGCTCAGGTCGCGTATCGATGAAGCCGGTGAGCCGCAGCCGGCCCGCGTCGTCGAGCGCTGGTTCGCGGATGAGTTTGGGGTCGAAAAACAAGACCGGCGAGAAGTCGAGCTTGCGCCGCCTGAGATCCGCGAACGCTTCCGTGAGGCGCGCGACGGTGTTGTTGAGCTGGAACTCCGGCGCTCCGAGGTCGCGTAGCACGGAGTAGTTGCCCGTCGTGTTGGCTTGGGACAGCGCGATCAGCGTGGTGCGGATCAGCATGTTCATCTTCAGCCCGTCGGGCAGTACGCCGCGCAGCTGAGGGGGCTGCGCCGGGGGCGCGGATTGGGCTTGCGCCGGCGCCGCGCTGGCGAGCAGCAGGCACGCCACCGCGATCCAATGGCCTGGAACTGCATAGCGTCCCATCGTCGGCAACCTGCGCATCACCCGTCTCCCAGACAGCGCCTGTCGCGCGAACCTTGAACATCCGTTGCCCAGCGGCTCACTGACCGGCAGACTACGCCGGAATTGTGGATGTTGGGATAGCTGGTCGCTGGCAAAAACAGTCGCGAACAATTTCTTGCACGCAATCTAGGGGCGAGTGGCGCATTTGCCGGTTCGCTCTCCGGCAATCCGGTTGACAGCAAGCAGCGCTCTTTGGCTGGGGATTTCCAAGTCTCCGTCGCTACGCGGCATATCGGAACATTGAACGCACATCGGTTGCACGACACCAAACGCAAACGGCCCCCGGCTGGTCGCCGAGGGCCTCTACGCCGGTACGCGGGACTGTTACCAGCTCACCTGCAGGCCGGCGCGTCCGCCGACCGAACTCTTGCTGCTTTGACCGCCGAACGAGTCTTCCTTCACGGTGAAGCCGACGCCGCCGCTCAGTGCCCAGCGTTCACCCTGGCCGACAAGGTTCTTGCCGAGCACGCCCGCCGCCGTGAAGCCGAGCGCAACGTTGCCTTCCCAGAAGCCCACGTTGCCAGCCAGGGCGAAGCGCTCGTTGGCGACGAGGTCAGGATTTTCCAGGGCCAGCGCGATGGCGATACCGCCGCCGAGCTTGCTGATCTGACCGAAAAGTAATCCGCCGTCGGATGCCAGATTGCCGGACGCATCCGTGGTTACGACTTCCAGCGGCCCGACCTGTTCAGCCTTGCTCGCCGCTGAGGTTATGCCGCCCATGGTGTAGGTATTGCTGGCGGTGCCGAACGATTGCTGGTTGTCGCGGGTGGCTGTCGCGCCGTTGCCGAAAGCAGCCGCGTTGGCGTGTGCGCCGGTGGACGCACCAGTGCCGACCGCCGTGGATTGCGCGCCGGTAGCCGTCGCGCCCGACCCGTAGGCCGCGGAATCCTGACCCGTCGCCGTCGATCCATCACCCACCGCGGTGCCGCCGAGTGCCGCCGAGGCGCCGGCTCCGATCGCAACCGATCCGGTTGCCGTCGCGCCGGTACCAATCGCGATGCTGTTGGTGCCGGTCGCCGACGCGTTGTGTCCGATGGCTGTTGCTCCGTCTTGGTTCGCCAGCGCGCCGGTGCCGACGGAAATCGTGTTGTCGGCGTTGATCCCATTCCCCGCGCCGACGCCCATCGCGATGTTCGCCGAGCCGGTGACGCCGTTGCCTGACAGCATGCCAACCGATGTATTGCCGATGCCGCTGACCGCGTTGCCCGAGGCCATGCCGAACGCGCTGT
>JAEZBU010000160.1 GCA_023426855.1 Pseudomonadota bacterium
GCATGACGTGTCTCAAGCGCGAAACCGCATTGCCGTCGCGAACCGGTGCTGAGGGGAGCGACACCAATCGCGCAGATGCCATGCTGCCGCGAACACCTGCGTCGATCCCGACGCCGCTCAGGAATGGCGGGCGTGTCAAAGCCGCAAACGTGCCGCCGGAAGGCGTTTATCTGCCGAACAACAATCGGCTGACGCCGCATATGCGTTCGCCCGACTACGTGCAGATGTCGACGGCGGCGGCGATCACGCTCGGGCTGATGCCGGGCCGTATGCATCGCTGCGCCTGCACGCGATGCCTCAACCTGCTGCTGACGTATCCGGAGGGCTGTCGCGCCAATTGCGCCTATTGCGGGCTGGCTCGCCATCGCGAGGCCGACCGCGATTACGCCGATCGCAATTTCATTCGCGTCGATTGGCCGGCGGTGCCGATGCAGCAGATCGTCGATATCGTCGCCCGCGATGGGCCGCGCACGCCGTTCCATCGCATGTGCATTTCGATGATCACGCATCCCCGTTCGGATGCGGATACGGTCGCGGTGCTGAAAGCGTGGACGGACCGCATCGACCCGGCGGCGGTGCCGGTGTCGATCCTGTCCAACCCGACCACCATGACCCGTGCCGACGTTGCACGGATGAAGGATCTCGGCGCGGATATTTTCACCGTCGCGTTGGATGCCGCGACGCCTGAGATCTTCGACCGGACGCGCGGGCGTGGTGTCGCCTCGCCGCACACCTGGGCGAAGTACTGGGAAATCCTGAACGATGCGCGGGCTATTTTCGGTCGCGGCAAATTCGGTGCGCACATCATCGTCGGCATGGGCGAGACGGAGTTCGACGTTTTGAGCCTCGTGCAGCGGCTGGTCGATATCGGTGGACACAGCCACATGTTCTGCTTCTTCCCGGAAAAAGGCTCGCTGATGGATCACCTGCCGGCGACGCCGCGCGACCAGTGGCGGCGCGTGCAGCTTGCCCGCTATCTGATCGACTATCGCGACGTTCGCGTTGAACGCATGCGCTTCGATGACATGGGCCGCGTCGTGGATTTCGGTATCGCCTCCGGTGAACTGGACCGGATCATCGACGACGGCATCGCGTTCCGCACCAGCGGCTGTCCTGGGAAAATCCGCGAGGACATTTCCGCCTGCGACCGGCCTTATGGCGATAGTCCGCCATCCAACATCGCCAGCTATCCGTTCCAGCCCGTTGCGGTGGATCTGCGCAAAATACGTCATCAGCTCGGCCGCGAGAGGCCCGGCGAGACCTACGTTGAAGGCGAAGAATTCGAAGGCTGATAGCGCAAAGCAGTGCTATGAGCTGCCTCGGTCCGGCGCGCTGTGGGGATGCGGATGGGAATCTATATAGCTGCGGCGCTGGCTTCAGTCATGGCCATGGCACTTTGGGGGTGGGTGGCGCTGCGCGTCAGCAATCGTGCGCATCTTCCGGTTCTGGTATCGGCCTTCGTGCTGATGCTGCCGATGCAGCCTCTCGCGTTTTACGCCGTGCGCCTGCCGCTGCTGGGCAATGTGCAAGCGGCGCTCGGCACGGGGATAGCTACGCTCATTGTTCTGATGCTGGCGGCGCCGCTGACGGAAGAACCCGCGAAATGGATCGTGCTGACGCTGCGCAGCGTGCGGCGGGCGATACAGTCGGGTAGCGCGATCGGATTGGCGATCGCAGCCGGGTTGGGTTTTGGCGTTGGCGAGATCTGGTTTCTGGCCGATCGTATCGCAAAGGTTCCGGCGCTTCAGGCGACGCCGTTCTACGAATTCTGGGGCTTCATGCTGGAGCGCGCCGAGGTGTGTTTCCTGCACGGAATGTTCCTGATGCCGCTGTTTTATGCGCTGTCCAGGGGGCGCAGCGTTGTGATCGGCGCGCTGATTGGCATCCTTATGCATCTGGTGGTGAACTTGCCGGCGCTGGCGATCCAGATGGATGTGTTCGGTCTCGGGCGACAGTTTTGGGCGCTCGCGTCGACCGTCTGGCTGCTTGTCCTCGTCGCTGGTGGTCTTTACATGGTCAACAGGTTGACCGACGGGCGTCTCGTGTATCCGCGCGCCGCTGTGGAGTGAGTGGAAGGATGAGCCGATGAGTGTTCCCTTTCGCGTCATCGATACCGGCGTCCGCGATGGCCGGCTGCAAATTGCGTTTGATGCGGCATTGATCGAGCTGCACAAGACCGGGAAAACACCGGATACCATCCGCTTCCTGCGTTTCGAACCCTCGGCGCTGATCGGCCGGCATCAGGCGATGCGCCACGAGGCGCACCTGGATTACTGCCGCGCCAACGGCATCGGGCTGGTGCGACGCATCACCGGCGGCGGTGCGATCTATCTGGATGAGGGCCAGGTCGGCTGGGAACTGGTGCTGTCGCGGCGACGGCTGCCGCTGCCGACCCTTGGTGACTATACCCGCGCGATCTGCGAGGCGGTCGCGGCGGGGTTATCTTCAGCATTCGGCATCGCGGCACGTTTCCGGCCGCGCAATGACATCGAAGTCGGCGGTCGTAAACTGTGCGGAACCGGCGGTTTCTTCGACGGTGATACGCTGTTCTATCAGGGCACCGTGCTGGTCGATGCCGATCCGGCGCGGATCGTGGGCAGCCTGAATGTGCCGGAAGCGAAGCTCAAGAAGCGGGCGCTGGATTCTGCCGGGCAGCGGGTGGTCACACTGAAGGAATTGCTGGGCGGTCACGCGCCGCCTGTCGATGCTGTGCATCGCGCGGTGCTCGACGGCCTGTCGCGCGGGCTTGACCTGACGCTTGAGCCGGATGCACCGAGCGCGGACGAAGAGGCGCTGGCGGCCAGGATCCATGAGGAAGAAATCGGCACTGACGGTTTTGTGTTCGAGATCGACGATCCGCGTCAGGCCGATGTGCTGGAAGCGTCGCGGACCGGCCCAGGTGGTACTGTCTCAGCTTTCGTGCGCGTCGAGGGGCCAGCCGCTGCCCGCCGCATTCGCGAAGCGCTGATCACCGGCGATTTCTTTGTCACCCCGCCCAGGCTCGTCTACGATCTCGAAGCTGCGCTGCGTGGTGTCGCGGTTGCCGATGCCGGCGCGGCCGTCGATCGGTTTTTCGCGACGACCAAGCCGGATCTGCTCACCATCGCACCGGCAGACTTTAAAGCTGTGATAGAGGACGCACTGCAAGACCGATGACAACGCCTGCCGATGAACCGACCGCTCACGGTCTGCTGATATCCTCGCCAATCGAAATCCAAGAACAGTGGATCGACTACAACGATCATCTGAACATGGCGTTTTACAACGTCATTTTCGATCGCGCGTTTGATGAGACGCTGGCCACGGTCGGCCTAGGGCCGGAGGACGTCAAGGCGACCGGCTTTTCCTACGTCGCGCTGGAAGCGCACATCTGTTATCTGCGCGAAGTGTTCCGCACCGATCCCGTGCGGGTGTTCATCCGCGTGCTCGATGTCGATGCCAAGCGCGTGCATCTCTACAGCGAGATGCGGCACGCCACGGACGACTGGGTTGCGGCGACATCCGAATGGATGTTCTTGTGCGTCGATCTTGCGGCGCGGCGCGCGGCGCCATGGTTGGCCCAGCCGCTCACCAGGCTTGAAGCCTTGAAATCGGCAGCGGACGCGCAGCCTTGGCCGGCGCGTGCCGGACGCCGTATCGGCATCCCACGCAAGGCCTGACGGTCGCGCCCGCCGCGTTCAATCGGTTTTCGCGGTGGCGCGGCGCTCGCCCCATAGGTTGGTCAGATTGCCGGCGATGATCACCAGTCCGCCGAACAGCACGATCGGGTCGAAGGGCTCGTTGTAGATGAGCGCACCGACCACCGCGATGAGGGGCAGTCGAAGGAAATCCATCGGCGCCACGATGATCGCGTCGGCCAGCGAGAACGCACGCACCAAGGCATAGTGTCCTGTCAGGCCAGCGAGCGACAGGCAGATGAGCCATGCGGTCGTCACCATGTCAGGCAAGCCTGCATTTCCGAAGATGAGCAGGAGAATTGTCGAAATGACGGTTTGGATGGCGAACATATAGAACAGGATTTGCAGCGGTTGTTCGGTGCGCGTCAGCGACTTGGTTGTCAGCATCGACAGCGCAAAGCCAACTGCGGCGAGCAGGCCCAGGCTCACGCCTGTGTTCACTGCGATCAGTCCCGGACGCGCGACAATGAGAAGCCCGGCGAAACCCAAAATAGCTGCCGTGATGCGGGTGCGCGTCAACCTTTCACCGAGGAACAGCGGTGCCAGGCAGGCGACCCAGATCGGCGCGGTAAACTCCAATGCGAAGAGTTGCGCCAGTGGAATCATGGTCAGCGCGGCAAGCCAGCTAAACTGAGCAATGAAATGTACGCTGTTGCGCGTGATGTGCATGCGCAGGCGCTGGGTGCGCATGGCAGCCAGCCCGGGACCGAGCATGATCGGGACCATGACGATAAGGAGTGTGATCACGCTGCGGTAAAATATCATGTCCACCGTGGACATTGTGCGCGCAGCCTGGCGACCGGCGATCGCAATAGTCGAGAACGAAGCGAGTGCAACACACATCCAGCCGAGCGCAATAAAGACGCGCGTGTCGTATTTGGTCACGGTGGTGTCCGTCATCTTGGCGTTCCTGGCGGGCACGCCCTTGCGGGGTCTTTTGCCCAGTGAATTCGAGGTTTTGAATATTGCCTTGCCCGCTGACGGGGTGCGGACTACGGTTTCGTTGGTGAATTTCGGGCAGTATGTTCGTTTCAGGCACGTCTTGTTGGAGCAGTCGCTGGTTTCGCCAGGTTCAAGGAATGGATAGGCATCGATCCTGAGGAAACGCAATGGCCAAGAAGCTTCTCATTATCATGGCCAACACCGACCCGCGCAATGGCGAGGAACTGGGCGCGCCGATTTTCCAGGCGTCCGTCGCCGCCGCGATGGAATATGAGGTCGACGTCGTCTGCACCGCCACCGCCGGCAAGCTCATGAAAAAGGGTGTCGCCGAAAGGCTGGTGGTGAAGCCGGGCAGCGCGAAGACCGTCTACGACTTCATCCGGGACGCGTATGACGCCGGCGTGAAGTTTTACTGCTGCTCGCCAAATCTCGACCTTTTCGGAATGACCAAGGAAGATCTCATTCCTGAATGCGCCGGCATCGTAGGCGGTGCGCATCTGATGGAAGAGATCATGGAAACCGACGTGAAAGTTCTCACCTACTGAGGCGAACGCCTCTTTTCTGCAGCACGAAGCGGCACCGACAGAACAAAAGCAGGTTTGAGATGCGCGTTATCGGAATTATCGGCGGCATGAGCGCGGAATCGACGGCGCTCTATTATGCGCGGCTCAATTCTGAAACGCGGCGGCGCCTGGGTGGATTGCATTCCGCGAAAGTCGTGATCTGGTCGGTCGATTTTGCCGAGATCGAGGCCATGCAGGCAAGCGGCCGCTGGGACGATGCTGGCAAGCTTCTGGCCGATGCGGCGGCTGGACTTGAGCGTGCCGGCGCCGAGATGATCATTCTCGCCACCAATACCATGCACAAAGTCGCCTCGCAGATCACGGATGCGATCAGCGTTCCCTTCCTGCATCTGGCCGACGCAACGGCCGAGCAAATCCTGGCGGCGGGCTACAAGCGGCCTGGACTGATCGGCACGCGCTACACCATGGAGCAGGACTTCTACATCGGCCGTCTGCGGGATCAGTTCGGGCTTGATGTCATCGTGCCGGGGCCTGAGGATCGCGCCGAGATCAATCGCATCATCTTCGACGAGCTGTGCAAGGGCGTCATCGACGAAGGCTCGCGCAGCATGTTCATTGCGGCTGCCAAGCGTGTGAAGGATGCCGGCGCCGACTGCCTGATCCTCGGCTGCACCGAGGTTTGCATGTTGCTCAATGTCTGTAATTCGCCCATGCCAGCGTTCGATACGACGCTGATTCATGTTGATGCCGCGCTCGCCTGGGCGCTGGCCGGCTATGACGATCAGGTCGAGGCGGCGGAATAGGCGGCGCGCGGCGCAATCGGGAACGGGTGATGCCATGCCTCTCGTCAAGGGCTGTAATCTGCCGGACGATCTGCTCTACGACGTCGAGAACCACATCTGGTTTCGCGAACTGGATGACGGCACCATACAACTCGGCATGACGACGGTGGCAACCGCCATGGCCGGGCAGATCGTGGCGTTCACGCCGAAACGGGTGGGGCGACCTGTCGAGACGGGGCGAAGTTGCGCCACGATTGAAAGCGGCAAGTGGGTTGGCCCGGCGAAGTCGGCGGCGGCTGGAGAGGTGGTCAAGGTCAACGACGATCTCATCGCCAATCCCAATCTGGTCAATCAAGACCCCTACGATCTCGGCTGGTTCGTCATCTTGAAGCCGGTGGACTGGGCGGCCGTGAAACCGACGCTGGTGCCGGGTAGTCAGGTCACCGCACCTTATGAAGCCAAGATGGCGTCTGAAGGCTTCGACGGCTGCGCGCCCTAGAGTCCTTCCGGTTCAGATGGAAACGGAGACGTCAACCGAGCCACAGTTGTCATCCCGGTGCTTGTCACCGGGATCCATCCAACTGCACGTGTCGACGCCAGCCGAGAGATGGATCCCGGGCACAAGGCCCGGGATGACCAGGAGGGGTAACATTCGACCTAAATCGGAAATGCCCTAGCTTATGGATCGGCTTGACCGGCGGGGCATGTTGCGCAACGACTGACGGCACGTGCGGAAAATCGCGGTGGGCAGCCTATGACACGCATAACCTCGCTGGAAGAGTTGCGCGCGCTTTATCCTCCCGCGCACGAGCGGGCCTTGAAAAAGCAGCTAAGCCATCTCGATCGCCATTGCCGCCGCTTTATCGAGCTTTCGCCGTTTCTGGCGATCTCGTCCGTGGGGCAGGATGGTCTAGGTGACGTGTCGCCGAGGGGCGACCAGCCGGGTTTTGTGCACGTCGCCGACGACCACACGCTGCTGATCCCGGATTGGCCGGGCAACAATCGGCTCGATACGCTGTCCAACATTCTGGCCAGCCCCAACGTCGGCCTGCTGTTTCTCATTCCCGGTGTTGATGAAGTGCTGCGCGTCAATGGTATGGCGGAACTGCACGCTGGTGAGACGCTGCGCGCACCGTTCGTGCGGTCCGGCAAGCTGCCACGGCTGGTGGTGAAGGTGCAGGTGCGCGAGGCTTACCTGCACTGCGCCAAGGCGCTGATGCGCTCAAAACTCTGGGATCCGGCGACGCGCATCGCGCGCAGCGAACTGCCGACCATGAACGAGATGATGCGCGATCAGACCGAAAGCACCGACGCGGTTGAGCCGCAGGATGAGATGGTCGCGCGCTATCGCACGGTGCTTTACTGAGGCGGCGTGAGCGTACCGCGTCGGAACAGATTCAACACCCGCCCGTCGAGCACCAGCAGCGCCATCGCGATCACCAGCGCACCGATGATATGGCGGGGCAGCAGCACCTCGTTGAGGACCAGCGTGCCGAAGGCGATGGCGCTGACCGGGATCAGCAACGTCACCAGCATCGTGTTGGTCGGGCCGGACACGGCCATGATCCTGAAGAAGATGACGTAGGCAAGCGCCGTCGACAGCGAGGCCAGCGCCAACACCGAGGCGATGGTTGCAGTGCTCGGCGTGGCCAGCAGCCAGGGCCGGTCGATCATCAGCGTGAGCGGTAGCAGGAACAGCGTTGAGCAAATCAGCGGACCGGCAGCGGTGACCGGTAACGGGATATTCCTAAAGCGCTTACCCCACAGGCCGGAAATCGCATACGAGATGGCAGCGCCGAGAACGCACGTCATGCCAAACACACTGGCCGGCTGGCCGAACAGCGCTTCCGGGCCGACGAGAACAGCAACGCCCGTCATGCCGATCAGCACACCGGCAATGCGTCTGAGGTCGGCCTGTCCCTCAGCTACGAAGTAGTGAGACAGGATCACCGCGAACAGTGGCGTCGTGGCATTGAGTACCGATGCTAGGCCGCTGGCGATCTCCTTCTGGCCACGCACGATCAGCAGGAACGGCACGACGTTATTGAGCAGCGACATCAGCGCGAAATCGCGCCAAGTCGTGAGGCGCGACGGCAAGCGCAGGCCCATGGCGTAGATCACCGGCAGCAGGAGAACGGCCGCCAGCCCGACGCGGGCGAATACCAGCGTTAGTGTCGGCAGCTCCTGCACCGCGACGCCGATAAACAGGAACGAGCCACCCCACAGGACAGATAGGAAGATCAGCAGCAGCCACTGCGTCAACGCCATGATGATACCGGTCCATGGATGGCAACGGGCTCTGCCGGATCAGCCCGGCATGCGGGCCAGAATCGCGTCCGCTGCGGCTCTGAACTCGCTGTAGTCATCGATCACAGCATCGGCATGCAGCTCCGTGATGGGAATATGCGTGTAGCCGAACGTGACGCCGATGACGGGGATCTTGGCGGCTTTGGCTGTGCCGACATCGACATCGCTGTCGCCGACCATGATGGCGCGGGCCGGATTGCCATCTGCCAGCTTGATCGCACCGAACAGATGATCGGGATGGGGCTTGCAAACCGGGAAGGTATCGCGGCCAGCCAACCCCTTGAACAGTGGCAGCAGACCCAGCGTATCGAGCAGCTGCCGGGCGTACAGCTCGCGCTTGTTGGTGCACACAGTGAGCGTCGCACCATCGGCGCGGCAGGCTTCCAGCACCTTGACCATGTTGGGGAACGGCTTGCTGTCGACTGCGATGTTGTCGGCGTAGTAGGCCAGAAAGGCGTCGAGCATGCCGTCCAGTTCGTCCTCACTGGCGGTCACGCCGCGCGATTTCAGGCCGGCCGAAATGATATGACGGGCACCGAAGCTGATTTCCGGCCGCAGAATCGCTGCGCTGACGGGCTCAAGGCCGCGGCTCTCCAGAACGTGATTGGCGGCTCGGATGAGATCAGGGGCCGTATCGATCAGCGTACCGTCGAGATCAAACACCAGGGTCGTGTCGCGCATCTATCGTCAATTCCTTGTTGTCGGGCGCTTTGACCAGACTGGTTCAAAACCCGGCTAAGGCAGAGCTGAGGGTCACGACCATGCTTGCCAGTCGCGTAGGTGGGACTTAGATCAAACCTATCGAGCCGCTGATGCGGTATTATGACCCCGTTATTCTCGTTACATGGAGTTTCCCGATGGACAAGCCCGTCGTCAGTCTGCTCAAGACGCAATGCTATGTCGACGGCCGCTGGGTCGGAAAGCCGGAACTGCCCGTCACCAACCCGGCCAACGGCGATGAAATCGCCAAGGTTCCGATGACCAGCGCCGAAGGAACCCGCGAGGCGATCGCGGCCGCGGAGCGTGCCCGGCCGGAATGGTCGGCGATGCTGGCCAAGGATCGCGCCAAGATCTTGCGCAAATGGTTTGATCTGCAAATCGAATATGCCGATGAACTTGCGTTGCTGATGTCCAGCGAGCAGGGCAAGCCGGTGACGGAAGCCAGGGGCGAGGTCGTCTACGCTGCCTCCTTCACCGAGTTTTTTGCTGAAGAAGCCAAGCGCATCAACGGCGAGACGATCCCGACCTTCAAGAAGGACGCGCGCATCGTCTGCATCAAGCAACCGATTGGCGTTGTTGCTGCAATCACGCCCTGGAACTTCCCAGCGGCCATGATCACCCGCAAGGTGTCGCCGGCGTTGGCCGCCGGCTGCACGGTGGTGTGCAAGCCGGCCTCCGAGACCCCGCTGACGGCGTTGGCACTGGCCGAACTGGGTGAGCGGGCAGGCATTCCGAAGGGTGTGTTCAACGTGGTCACCGGCAAGGCCAGCGTGATCGGCGGTGAGCTGACCGCCAGCCCGATCGTCAAGATGCTGACGTTCACCGGCTCCACCGAGATCGGCAAGGTGTTGCTCGAACAGTGCGCGAAGACGGTCAAGAAGGTCGGCATGGAGCTCGGCGGCAACGCGCCGTTCATCGTGTTCGACGACGCCGACCTGGACAAGGCGGTGCAGGGCGCGATGGCGTCCAAGTATCGCAACGCCGGCCAGACCTGTGTCTGCGCCAACCGCATCTACGTGCAGGATGGCGTTTATGACAAATTCGCCGAGAAGCTGGCCGTCGAGGTCAAAAAGCTGAAAGTTGGTCCGGGTACGGAGACCGGCGTCACTATCGGGCCGCTGATCAACAAGTCTGCGGTGGATAAGGTGGAAGAGCACATTGCCGACGCCACCTCGAAAGGTGCCAAGGTCATGGTGGGCGGCAAGCGCCACGAACTGGGCGGCAGCTTCTTTGAACCGACCATCCTGACGGGTGTGACAACCGACATGGCGGTTGCGCGCGAGGAGACGTTCGGCCCAGTGGCGCCATTGTTCCGCTTCAAGACTGAAGAAGAAGTTATCAAGCTGGCCAATGACACGGAGTTCGGTCTTGCCGCATACTTCTACTCGCGCGACGTCGGCCGGGTCTGGCGCGTTGGCGAGGCATTGGAATACGGCATCGTGGGCATCAACGAGGGTATCATTTCCTCGGAAGTGGCACCGTTCGGCGGCTTCAAGGAATCCGGCCTCGGTCGGGAAGGGTCACATCACGGTGTCGAAGAGTTCGTAGAGATCAAATATATGCTGATGGGCGGGGTTTGATGTCTGACGCGTGGAAGCTGATGGCGGCTGAGCGGGCTTTGGATTTTGTCCAGCCCGGCATGAAGCTCGGATTGGGGACAGGGTCGACGGCTGCAAAGTTCGTCGACCTGCTGGGCGCCAAGGTCAAGGCGGGGCTGGACGTGGTCTGCGTGGCGACGTCGGAAGCGACCCAGGCCCAGGCCGAGGCGCTCGGTATCAGGATGTCCACGCTCGATGACCTCGTGCATCTCGATCTGACTGTCGATGGTGCCGACGAGCTTGATGAAACGCTGCAGCTCATCAAAGGCGGCGGCGGTGCGCTTCTGCGCGAGAAGATCGTGGCGGCCGCGTCCGACCGGATGGTGGTGATTGCGGACGCCTCAAAGCGCGTGAAGGTGCTTGGCGCCTTCCCGCTGCCGATCGAGGTGATCCAGTTCGGCCTTGGCGCCACCCGCAACATGATCGAAGTGCTGACGACGGAGGTCGGCTGCAGCGGATCGATCGCGCTGCGGCGGGCGCCCAGCGGGCAGATCTTCATCACTGATAGTGGCAACTACATCCTGGATTGCAGCTTCGGCCGCATCGATGAGCCGGACGCGCTGGATGAGGCGCTGAAGATCATTCCCGGCGTGGTGGAGAATGGCTTGTTCCTCGGCCTTGCCGACGCAGCGATCATCGCGGGGCCGGGTGGGGTGGAAGTGATGGAAGCCGAATACGGCGATTGATCGCGTCGGCGGTTCGCCGGTGAGGTGCTGACGGTGGCGTTTGGGGGCAGCGGATGGTCATCCGGCAGCGTTTCCTGACATGCATGATTGTGCTGCTGCTGGCGTTTGCACCGGTTGCATCCCATGCACAAACCAGTCAGCCCGATGCGGACCGGCAAGCCAGGATCGCGGCGGCGTTAGATATGATGACCGTCGCCGGGTCGGAAAAACAGTTCGACCAGCTCATGCCGCTGCTCGTCGCCAACATGACGCGGGCCTTCATCGGGCTCGCGCCAGGAGCGGCGGCTGAGATCCGGCAGGTGATGGGCGAGGTGGTGAAGCGCTTCGCGGATCGCAAGCGCGAGATGGTTGAGAAGATTGCCGAACTTTACGCGGCCGAATTGACGCTCGAAGAACTGCAAGAGCTGACGCGCTTCTACAAATCGCCGGTCGGGGCAAAATTCGTGGCCATCCAGCCGTCGCTTGGCCGGCAGACGATTGCGCTGGGCCAGCAATGGGGCGAAAAGATTGGCCGTGAAATCGACCAGGAAGCCCGCCGGGAGCTGAAGAAGCGCGGCATCAAGATCTGAGAAGGACTTGAACGACAGTGGCAGAGTTTGATTACGACCTCTTCGTTATCGGAGGAGGATCTGGTGGCGTTCGGGCTGCACGCATTGCGGCCAGTCACGGTGCAAAGGTCGCGCTGGCGGAAGAATACCGGATGGGTGGCACCTGTGTGATCCGCGGCTGCGTGCCCAAGAAGCTTCTGGTCTATGCCAGCCGCTATAGCGATGAGTTTGCCGATGCCGCCGGCTTTGGCTGGACGGTCAAGGACACCAAGTTCAGTTGGAAAACGCTGATCGCCAATAAAGATCGCGAGATCGACCGGCTCGAAGGTATCTATCGGCGCAACCTGGAAAACTCCGGCGTCACGATATTCGACGAGCGCGCTGAATTGGCTGGCCCCAACGCGGTCAAAGTCCGATCCCGCAAAAAGGCGATCACGGCGCGCTACATCCTGATTGCGACCGGCGCCAGCCCTAATGTCGATCCGAAGCTGCCCGGACGCGAGCACGTCATCACCTCCAATGATGCGTTTCATTTGACCAAGCTGCCGAAAAAGGTAGTGGTCGCCGGCGGTGGCTATATCGCGGTGGAGTTTGCCGGCATTTTCGCCGGCCTGGGTGCCGAAACGACCTTGATCTATCGCGGCGAAAAGGTGTTGCGCGGGTTCGACGAAGATATGCGCGACGGCCTGATGGAGGAGTACCGTCGTCGCGGCATCAACATCATCACCAACACGGTTTTTCTCGATATCGAGAAGACCGGCAAGAAGCTGGTGGGCACACTCAGCGATGGCTCGACGCTGAAGGCCGATACGATCATGTTCGCGATTGGCCGCAGCCCGAACACGGCAGGGCTGAACCTGAAGAAGGTCGGCGTGGACTGCGACGGTTATGCCATCAAGGTCGATGCCGAGAACCGCACCAGCGTGCCGAGCATCTATGCCATCGGTGACGTGACCGACCGTGTGAACCTGACGCCGGTTGCCATCCGCGAGGGGCATTCGTTCGCTGACCGCGTGTTCGGCTCAAAGGCGTGGTCTGTCGATTATGATATCATTCCGACGGCTGTGTTCTCGACGCCGGAGATCGGGACTGTCGGTTTGAGTGAGCTGGATGCCAAGGCTGCCGGCTATACGCTCGACATCTACAAGGCGAACTTCCGGCCGATGAAGAACACCATGAGCGGCCGCGATGAGCGGACCATCATGAAGCTGGTGGTCGATCAGGCGTCGCAGAAGGTGCTGGGTGTGCACGTGCTCGGCCCGGACGCGGGCGAGATCATCCAGATGGCAGCGATCTCGCTGCGGCTGGGCGCCACTAAGGCCGACTTCGACACCACCATGGCCCTGCACCCGAGCGCGGCCGAGGAACTGGTGACGATGCGCCAGAAGTGGACGCCGCCGGAAATGATGCCGAAGTAAACAGACATCCACATTTCTATGCTCGCGATGCAACGCGGGCACACACCCCTAATTGCAACCTATGGTAGTGTTTCCGGAGATTCGACCTGCTGTAATTGCACTTCAGCGCGCAGATGATGAGGACGGACATGAGGGCAGCTGCCATCATCCGTGCCTCGGTCGCTCTCCTGTTTTGCTTGGCCGCCGCGGTCTCGGAACACGCCTACGCTCAGAATTACGATGGTGCCGGCTTATTGCGTTTCGGCGCGTTCGGCCAGGTTTCGTCCAACAACATGGACATCAAGCGTCCCGAAGATATTCGCGGATCGCTGTCAGCGGCGAGCGGTGCTGGTGGCTTCACCTTCGGCTACGACTGGATGTTCACCAGCGGCTGGGTTCTCGGCATCGAGTCCGACATCGGCTTCGATACATGGGGCGAGCAGCGCGGGCCGCGTGAATATAGCGTCGACTATATGGCGACAACGCGGGTCCGCCTTGGCGCTTATGCGCGGCCGGACCTGTTTTTCTATGCAACGGGCGGCGTTGCGGCTTTGGGCATCACCTACCAGGGCTTTCCGAACGACGTCACTTTAAGTCGGGATTCCAATTCGCACACCATGTTTGGCGGCACGGTTGGCGCCGGCATGGAATACGATTGGCACGGCATGATCCTGTTCACCGAATATCTGTATTCCAACTACGGGAATTTCTCGTTCCGGGAGTTCGTGGATGACGAGATCACGCTGCATAACAGCATCGACGTCGATCAGCACGCGTTCCGCCTCGGCGTGAAGTTCATCATCGGTCACGATCACCGCGAAACGTACTACGGTGGCTGTTGCGATCCCTACGGGCCGATAGGACCATCGAAGTAACCAAATCCTTGCGCTGCGAACCCCCGCCAGAGCATGCGTTTGCCATGCGTCCGCGCGGGGGCTTGTCGCCAACCGCTTCGCCGCCTATCGGTTCGCCTGACCACCGGAACCGGTAGAAGGATCAAGCCTATGGCGCGACTGCAGGGGCGCATTGCACTCGTCACGGGAGCGGGTGCGGGCATCGGACAGGCCATCGCGCGCTGCTTTGCTGCGGAGGGCGCAGTTGTTTACCTTGCCGACGTCGATGGCGAAGCGGCGATGCGGGCCGCGGCCGGCATCACCAGTTCCGGCGGCAAAGCCGAAGCCGTCACCTGCGATGTCTCACGCGGGCAAGACGTCACCGCCATGTTCCGCGCGGTGGAACAGGCGCACGGCCGGCTGGACGTGCTGGTCAACAACGCCGGCCTCAACGTGCGCGGCGACTTCCGGCACATGTCGGATGCCGACTGGGTGCGCATCCGCGAGGTCAATCTTGATGGCGTGGTTCGGGTCGCCCGCGACGGGTTCGGCCTGCTGAAGGCGTCCGGTCACGCATCCCTGATCAACCTGTCCTCGATCATGGCCAGCCGGGGTTTGCGTCAACTCGCGGGCTACTCGGCGACCAAGGGCGCTGTGCTGTCGCTGACGAAGGCGCTGGCTGTGGAATACGCGCCGTTCGGCATCCGTGTGAATGCGCTGGCGCCAGGCTTCATCGAGACTGCGCTGACCGGACAGGTCCTGCGCAATCCGGCAATCAGCAAGGCGCTGATCGATCAAACGCCGCTGCGTCGCTTCGGCACCGGCGATGACGTGGCGCGCACCGCGCTGTTCTTCGCCTCCGACGACAGCGCTTTCGTGACTGGGGCCGAACTGGCCGTGGATGGCGGTATGGCAGCGGGCTTGTGAGGCCTGCGGCCCTCATCACGTCACATTGTCCTGGTGAGCGCTGGGTTGGATTAGCCTAACGTCGCTCGACGTGGAGGGGAGCCATTGATGCCGCGCGCGCGCACTCTATCTCGTATGTTTCTCATTCGGACGTTCCGCAACGCCTGTGTCGGCGGATTTGCGGTGTTGTCGACTATGACGCTGGCGCAGTCGGCCAGCGCCGATGTCTGGCTGTTCGACAAAGAGAACACCTCGGTGCGGTTCTCCTGGAACCATCTGGGTTTGTCGCAGCAGTCCGGCCGGTTTTCTGAGGTAGATGGGCGACTGGAGTTCTCGCCCACTGATCCGGAAGGCGGCGAGGTCGATGTCGTGATCAAGGTCGCCAGCTTGAGCACCGGCGTGAAGCAGTATGACGCCAATCTGCGCGGCGTCGATTTCTTCAATGTCGCCGAGCATCCGTTGATCACCTTCAAAAGCACGGGCGTGCGCCGGACCACGGAGAAGATGGGCGAACTGATGGGCGATCTGACCATCATGGGCATCGCCAAGCCGATCGTGCTGCAGGTGGTCTGGAATTACACGGGCGAGCACCCGTTCGCGTCGATCAACCCAACCTTTAAGGGCAAATGGGTGTCGGGCTTCTCGGCGACGGGCACTGTGCTGCGCAGCGAATGGGGCCTGACCCGCGCGACGCCGCTGATTTCCGATGAAATCCGCATCACTATCGAGGCGGAGTTCATGCTCAAGGACGGCAGCGTTCTGCAATAGCTCTACGATAGATGACGGATCAGACCGTCAGCGTTTCCTCGATCAGCATGTCGACCACGCCGTTCAGGGCTTGCCGCACCGTAGCGCCTTCCGCGATCAGCCGGTCGTAGGTTGCGACCTGGCGATCGGCGCTGGTGCCTTCGGTGACGATGATCCCGGCGCGCGCGACCTCAGCTTCGCAGTCAAGCGCGGCGGCGTCCTCGGCGATCAGCGTCTGGATCTCGGCCATCAGCGCGCGGAAAGGCTCCAGCGTGCCTTTGCCGAAGTCGAGCAGCGTGCCCTGGACGCCGTAGCGCTGTGCCCGCCAGCGGTTTTCTTCCAGCAGGAAGACGGGATACGTGCGCCAGCTCTGATTGCTGCGTCTCAGCCGATACAGCGCGCGGCAGAAGCAGACATATAACGCGGCAATGGCCACGGCATCGTCGACGCGCGTGCACACGTCGGTGATGCGCATTTCCAGAGTTGGGAAGCGGTCGGAAGGGCGCAGATCCCACCAGATCTTGGTGGCGTCTTCAATCACCCCTGCCTTCACCAGCACATCGATGGTGCGCCGGTATTCGGCCCATCCGGCGAGGCGGCCTGGCATGCCGGTGCGCGGCATCTGATCCATCACCGACAGCCGGTAGCTCTTCAGGCCGGTCTGTTCGCCACCCCAGAACGGTGACGAGGTCGACAGCACCAGCAGATGCGGCAGGAAATACCGCACCTGGTTCATGAGATCGATACGCAACTCGTCGTTATCGAGACCGCAATGCACGTGCATGCCGCAAACGACCAGACGCTTGCCGATGGCCTGCAGGTCCTGGGCGAGGGATTGATAGCGGGCCTTGTCGGTCGGCGACTGCTGGCCGGGACGGGCGAAGGGATGCGTCGAGGCCGCGATCGGTGCGAGGCCGTATTCGGCTGCCACCTCGCCGATGGTGCTGCGCAGCCGGGCCAGATGATCGCGAGCTTCACGGAAATCGCGACAGACCGGCGTGCCGACTTCGATCTGCGATTTGAGAAACTCCGGGCTGACATGATCGCCCAGGCGGGCCAGACAGGCGTCCATCATCTCCTGCGGCGCGGCCGCCAGATCGTGCGTGGAACGGTCCACGAGGTGGTACTCTTCCTCGATCCCGAACGTGAAGGTCGGCGCAATCTGTGTCATGACCATATGCTGGCACGGCCGCATGCCGCGCGCCATGGGGTGCTTCATGGGCAGACGGATAACGCAGAGTGTGCGCGCTGCGGGCCACAGCTTCGGATTGCATTTCTCAGCCTGATACCCAGCTATGGTCCGGCTGAACAGTTTGCCCTATAAGCAGACGCAATTGCGCCATCGTGCGCGTTTTGAAGGTGGGCGGAGACGGAAAGACCGCCCGAGAAGGAGATTGGCGATGCGAGCGCCCTGGTCCACGGAAAGCTGGAGATCAAAACCGATCGTCCAGGTCCCCGATTATCCCGACGCGGCTGTCCTGGCTGACGTGGAGACGAAGCTCGCGAGTTTTCCGCCGCTGGTGTTTGCAGGTGAGGCACGCCAGCTCAAGAAGGGACTCGCCGAGGTCGCGGCTGGCAACGGTTTCCTACTCCAGGGCGGAGACTGCGCCGAGAGCTTCCTTGAGCACCGGGCCGACAACATCCGCGACTTCTTCCGCGTTTTCCTGCAGATGGCGATCGTGCTGACCTATGCCGGCGGCTCGCCGGTGGTGAAGGTCGGCCGCCTTGCTGGCCAGTTCGCAAAGCCGCGCTCCTCCTCGATCGAGAAGAAGGGCGACGTCGAGCTGCCGAGCTATCGCGGCGACATCATCAACGGCGCCGAGTTCACGCCCGACGCCCGTATTCCTGATCCGCAGCGCCAGCTCGAAGCCTACCGGCAGTCGGCCGCGACGCTGAACCTGATCCGCGCCTTCGCCAGCGGCGGTTACGCCGACCTGGAGCGCGTGCATCAGTGGACGCTGGGCTTCGTCAAGGACAGCGCGCAGAACCATCGCTATCAGGAGCTGGCCGACCGGATCACTGAGACGCTGGGCTTCATGCGTGCTTGCGGCATCACATCAGAGAACACGCCGCAACTGCGCAGCACCAACGTCTACACCAGCCATGAGGCGCTATTGCTCGGCTATGAGCAGGCGCTGACCCGCATGGATTCCACCAGCGGCGACTGGTACGCCACGTCCGGCCACATGCTGTGGATCGGCGATCGCACCCGCCAGCCGGATCACGCGCATATCGAGTTCTGCCGTGGCGTGCGCAATCCAATCGGTCTCAAGTGCGGACCGTCGCTGGATGCCGACGGCCTGCTGCGCCTGATCGATATCCTGAATCCGAAGGACGAGGCCGGTCGCCTGACGCTGATCTGCCGCTTCGGTTCGGACAAGATCGCGGCGCATCTGCCGAAGCTGATCCGTGCGGTCAAGAAGGCCGGACGGACCGTGGTGTGGTCTTGCGATCCGATGCACGGCAACACGATCACGGCCGGCTCGGGCTACAAGACGCGGCCGTTCGATCGCATCATGAGCGAGGTGGAGCACTTCTTCGATATCCACCGCGCGGAGGGCACGCATGCGGGCGGCATCCACGTCGAGATGACGGGCCAGAACGTCACCGAGTGCACCGGCGGCGCGGCGGCGATTTCGGAAGCCGACCTGTCGGATCGCTACCACACGCATTGCGATCCGCGCCTCAATGCCGATCAGGCTCTGGAGGTGTCTTTCCTGATCGCCGAGAGGCTGAAACAGGAGCGCGCTTCGCAGATGCAACCCATCGCCGCGACGGCCTGGGCTTGAGAATACAACTTCGCTGGCAGCGCCTCGTGTGCTGCCAGCAGACGTGCCGCGCCCAGCCGGTACGAATGCGCGCCGCATGAGACGTGACGGCAATCTTCCGCTTTCGATTTCCGGTTTATGAGACCGCCCGCGCACTGTGTCATGCGAGAGCATGGCGGCCATGTTGAAGCGCAGTGCTGCATCAGCGCCTGAAACCGCGCATACTTGAGATTGCCGGCCCGACCGCGCAACGCTAAGGACTGGTGTTATGTCCAGAACATTGAAAATCGCGCTGGCGCAGCTCAATCCGACCGTCGGCGACATTACCGGCAACATCGCGAAGGCGAAGCACGCCCATGCCGAGGCCGCGCGACTCGGCGCTGATCTGGTGGTGCTGCCTGAACTGTTCGTGACCGGCTATCCGCCCGAGGATCTGGTGCTGAAGCCGGCGTTCGCAGCGGCGGCGCGGCGCGAGGTGGAAGAACTGGCGGGCGATATCGCCAACGGCCCACGCATGCTGGTTGGCACCATCTGGCCGCAGGATGACAAGCTGTACAATGCCGTGGCGTTGCTCGACGGCGGCTCTGTGCAGGCGGTGCGCTTCAAGGTCGAACTGCCGAACTACGGCGTGTTCGATGAGAAGCGGGTGTTCGAGGCAGGTCCGCTGCCCGGCCCGGTCAACATCGACGGCGTGCGCATCGGCGTGCCGATCTGCGAGGATATCTGGTTCGAGCAGGTGATCGAGTGCCTGCAGGAGACCGGTGCCGAGATCATCATCTCACCCAACGGCTCGCCGTTCGACTGGTCCAAGACCGATCAGCGCCTGAACGTCGCCGCGGCGCGTGTCACCGAAAGCGGCCTGCCGCTGGTTTATCTCAATCTGGTCGGCGGACAGGATGAGCTGGTGTTCGACGGCGCGTCGTTCGTGCTGAATGCCGATGCCAGCCTCGCCGTGCAGCTTCCCGCCTGGGAAGAGGCGATCGTTCTCACGGAATGGACTGAGAGCGACGGGCAGTGGGTTTGTAAGCCCGGTCCCAAGACGGTGCTGGAAGAGAATTCGGCTGCTGCCTACCACGCCTGCATGCTGGGTCTGCGCGATTACGTCGACAAGAACGGCTTCCCCGGCGTGGTGCTGGGGCTTTCCGGTGGCGTCGATTCCGCGCTCGTCGCGGCGATGGCCGTCGATGCGCTGGGTGCGGAGCGGGTGAGCTGCTTCATGCTGCCCTACCGCTATACATCGAACGAGAGCCTGTCGGACGCGGCCGGCTGCGCCGACGCGCTGGGTGTGCCCTACGAGATCCTGCCGATCGAGGCGCCGGTCGAGGGTTTCGGCAAGGCGCTGGCCAATGTGTTCGCGGGTCGCGAACCCGACACCGCAGAGGAGAACATCCAGAGTCGCGTGCGTGGCACGTTGCTGATGGCGATTTCGAACAAGTTCGGCGGCATGGTCGTTACCACCGGCAACAAATCGGAGATGTCGGTCGGCTACGCCACGTTGTACGGCGACATGAACGGCGGCTTCAATCCGATCAAGGATCTCTACAAGATGGAGGTCTACCG
>JAEZBU010000214.1 GCA_023426855.1 Pseudomonadota bacterium
CCGTTCGCGCTGCTCGACCTGATCGGCTCGGATGTCTCCGTGGCGGTGATGGACAGCCTGTGGGCACAATACTACGGCGAACCCATGTACGCGCCGCAGCCCGTGCTGAAGCAGCGGGTCGATGCAGGTCTTTACGGCCGAAAAATAGGCGGCGGATGGTATGAGTATCGTGACGGCCAGCGCATCGAACCGGCCATCGCGCCACCGCCTGTTGCGCGCCCCGACGCCGTGTGGATCAGCCCGCGCGAGCCGGAGGCAAGCGCCAAGGCCATCGCCTTGCTGCAACGTCTCGGCGCGCACCTGGAGGACGGCGACGCACCCAGCGCCAATGCACTCTGCATCGTCACGCCGACCAGCAGCGACTGCACCAACGAGATCGTGCAGCAGGAACTCGACGGTCGCCGAACCGTCGCACTCGACACGGCGTTTGCCTTCGACAAGCATCGCACGCTGATGGTGCCACCGGGCATCGACCCGAAAATACGTAACGCCGCGCACGGGTTGCTTTCAGCCGATGGGGCCGGCGTCACGGTTATCAACGACAGCCCGGGCTTTGTCGCGCCACGGATCATCGCGCACATCATCAACATCGGATGCCAGGTCGCGCAGCGCGGCGTTGCCTCGCCGGCCGACATCGACGCTGGGGCTCGGCTGGGCCTGTCCTATCCATTCGGCCCGCTGGAATGGGGTGATCGCCTTGGACCGGCGCGGGTGCTGGAGATCATCGAGGAACTGGAGCGCTTCTACGGCGAGCCGCGTTATCGCCCCTCGCCGTGGCTGAAGCGTCGCGCGTGGCTGGACCTTTCCCTGTCCACGCCTGACGGCCGCCGCTGAAATCTCCCGGCAGACCACTGCGCGCGGATTTCACCGGGCTGATCCGCATTCATGCGGCATTGCAGCAATGGCCGGCCGGCCGCATAGTGCGCGCGCCTGCATCATCGGCCGATTGCCGGGAGACATGGTCCATCCTCATGGATCTCCTGTGGCCCTGCCTCAAACACCGAGCTGACCCGCCCAACGTGATTTCACGCCTTGCCGATATCGAAACCATCAAGCGCCTGCTGCTGACCCTGGCAGTTGGCGGGGCCGGCGGCTTGGCGTTCTTCCTGATCGGCCTGCCCGCAGCTTGGCTATCGGGACCTTCGGTTACGGTTGCCGCTGGCGTGCTGAGCGGTATCCGGCTGGCGATCCCGAACTGGCTCCGCCACACCGCCTTTATCGTGCTGGGCGCCAGCATGGGCTCGGCGATGACGCCTGAGACTTTGGAGCTGCTATCCCGTTGGCCGGCCTCGCTGGCTGGCTTGGCGATCTGCGTCATTGCGATCATGGGCTGCTGCAGCCTCTACCTGCAGAAGGTCCATGCCTACGACCGGGACACCGCGCGATTGGCCTCGGTACCGGGCGCGCTGCCGTATGTGCTGGCGTTGGCGGCCGAGGGACGTGGTGATCCGAGCCGCGTCTCCATCATTCAGGTGTTTCGGCTTGCCGTTCTACTCGTGTGCATGCCAAGCGCTCTGGCCTATCTGGGAACGGCGCCCGCGTCTGTGCGCCACGCGGCCGAACACCCGGTCGTGCTGATCGAAATCGCGGCATTGCTGGCGGGCGCCGCCGTGACGGCCTACCTGTTCACGAAAATCAAAGCCCCCGCACCGACACTGTTCGGTCCGATGATTGCCGGCGCGGTTCTGTACGCCAGCGGCATACTTTCGTCCGGCATCCCGATGTGGCTGATGACGCCGTGTTTCCTCGTCGTCGGCTGCACAGTCGGCACCAACTTCGTCGGCATCAGCCGCTCGGACATTGCCGAAGCGTTCCTCGCCAGCCTGGGTAGCCTCATCGTGGGCATGGTCATTGCCATCCTCTGCGCGGTGACCGTTGCCTGGATCGTCGATCTGCCGGCTGCCCAACTCTGGCTCGCCTATTCGCCCGGCGGCGTCGACGTGATGACGGTGATTGCGCTGGTGCTCGGCTACGATACGGCCTTCGTCGGCGGGCACCATGTCGCTAGATTTCTCGGCCTGGGATTGTTTCTGCCGCTGTGGCTGCGCCGCTCATAACCTCATACGCGGCAAACTGACCACACCGCATACCAGCGATCGGATGTGTGGGGTCGACGGCGACCTGCATTGACGCCATATGCCCGACGGGGCTTTATCACCCACCCCGACGGCATTCAGATTCGGGTCCGCACCTAGAACGAGCGCACGCATGTCCCAGACGATCCACGCCAAAGTCCTGATCCTCGGCTCCGGCCCGGCCGGCTATACGGCGGCCATCTACGCTGCGCGCGCGATGCTGAAACCCGTTATGATTCAAGGCATTCAGCCGGGCGGGCAGCTCACCATCACCACCGACGTCGAGAACTACCCGGGCTTCGCGAAGGTCATCCAGGGCCCATGGCTGATGGAGGAGATGAAAGCGCAGGCCGAGCACGTCGGCACGCAGATCGTCATGGATCACATTTCCAAAGTGGACCTGAAGAAGCGCCCGTTCACGCTGTGGGCGGACTCCGGTGACGTCTACACCTGCGACGTGCTGATCGTCTGCACCGGCGCCCAGGCGCGCTGGCTCGGAATCCCGAGCGAGGAGGTGTTCAAAGGCTTCGGCGTGTCGGCATGCGCTACCTGCGACGGCTTTTTCTATAGGAACAAGGACGTCGTCGTGGTCGGCGGCGGTAACACTGCCGTCGAGGAAGCGCTGTTCCTGACCAACTTCGCCAAGAAGGTGGTGGTGGTTCACCGCCGTGACAGCTTCCGCGCCGAGAAGATCCTGCAGGAGCGGCTGTTCAAGAACGAGAAGGTCGAAGTCGTGTGGGATACGACGGTCGAGGAAATCCTCGGCACCACCGATCCAAAGACGACAACCGGCGTGCGCCTCAAGAACGTGAAAACCGGTGCCGTCACCGACCGGCCGATCGATGGCGTGTTCGTCGCCATCGGCCATGCGCCCGCGACCGAACTGTTCAAGGGCCAGCTCGAGATGAAGCCGTCCGGCTATTTGATCACGCGGCCGGATTCCACCGCCACCTCCATTCCTGGCGTTTTCGCAGCCGGCGACGTCAAGGACGATGTGTATCGGCAGGCGGTGACGGCGGCCGGCATGGGTTGCATGGCCGCCCTGGAAGCCGAGCGGTTCCTGGCAGGCCACGCGGGCGAACCCTCAATTGCAGCCTGGTAACACCTAGGGCCATAAAAAGGCCCGGCTGCTACGCCATAAACGCATAACACTTGTATTTGCCTCAGTTAGGCTTAAGCTGAGGCGAAAGTCGCATTATGCGCCTTTCCGTCAGAGCAAACACATCAAGCGCAGCGCTGCCGTAGAGCCCCCCGTCCGAATGGTGGGTCGCGGTGCAGCGTGCCTGCGCGGAAGTTGGCGGGATCACCGTGATGGACTGGGACAAGTTGAGGATTTTTCACGCGGCGGCGGAAGCGGGCAGCTTCACGCATGCCGGCGATGCCCTGCGCATGAGCCAGTCAGCGGTGAGCCGGCAGGTCTCCGCCCTGGAGCGCGATCTCGGCATCGCCCTGTTTCATCGGCACGCTCGCGGTCTCGTACTGACCGAGCAAGGTGAAATGTTATATCGCACTGCAGCAGAAGTCATGAACAAGCTGCAGACAGCGGAAACATTGCTGTCCGACACGACAACCAAGCCGACCGGCGAGTTGCGGATCACGGCGCCTGTTGGTCTCGGCACGGTGTGGGTGACCCAGCGCCTGCGCGAGTTCATGGAGCTTTACCCAGACATCCGCGTCGAGGTCATTCTCAACGACGACCAGATCGACATCTCCATGCGCGAGGCCGATGTTGCCATCTGGACGCGCGAACCCGAACAGGCCGATCTCATCCGCAGGCCACTGTTTTCGATGCGGGTCCGGGCCTTCGCGTCGACCCAGTACATTCGCAGATTTGGTGCACCGCAATCACTCGACGAACTCGACAAGCATCGGTTCGTCTCCTACAGCGGCACTCCGGCGCAACACCTTTCCGTGATCCGCTGGCTGGAGACGGCAGGTCGGCAGGGAAAGGAACCGCGCGTGCCGGCCTTTCGTGCCAATAGCGTTGTCGCACTGAAATATGCTATCAGATCAGGCATCGGTGTGGGTTTGATCCCAGATTACTTGACCGAGGAAGAAACCGACCTGGTCACGGTACTAGGTGAAGTCCAGCTACCCAAGATGCCAATCATTTTCGTCTATCCGGAAGAGCTTCGGACGTCGAAAAAAGTCCAGGTTTTGAGGGATTTCCTGGTATCTAAGGCACGGAGCTGGAAATACTGACATGGCGACCGGGAAGCGCGGGGACGCGCATCCCGACGAAGACATGCGGGTTTCGCATGGCAATCATGCGGTACACCATATTGCTGCACCTGCGTTCAATTTGCTTAAAGTAGATGCAGCTGTGACGGACAGCTGATGAAGGCCGTACCCTCCCTTTGACGCCTTCAGCGCATCCTTCGAGATGCGGTCTTGAACTTGTGCCGGGTCCTCGTGACCCGGCCTTTTTCTTTCCGGCCTCCCAAGCACCATATCACCTGCGACTGCGCGCTCCATCGATGGGGTTTTCATCGAGGCTGCGAGGCAGTATCAGATTGGACCTGTGGACAAGACTTGCGGGGCAAGAGGCTCAACAATGGCGAAAACGCTGTACGACAAGATCTTCGACGACCACGTCGTCGACCGGCAACCCGATGGCAC
>JAEZBU010000320.1 GCA_023426855.1 Pseudomonadota bacterium
CGGATAGCATTTTCCCTGTAATGCCAGACCTGATTGCATACCGTCCAGCTTCGGCCGATGATAGCGGCCTCCACAGACATAAGGAAACGCCCCATGGGTCTCGAGAAGTTTAGCCTTAAGGGCCGGAACGCGCTTGTCACCGGTTCCAGCCAGGGTATCGGCAATGCCATTGCCACCGGTTTGGCGGAAGCCGGCGCGACGGTCATCCTCAACGGCCGCGATGCCGACAAGCTGGAAAAGGCCCGGGCCACCCTGGCTGCCGCCGGACACACCGTCCATGCGCGCGCCTTCGATGTCAGCAAATCCGAAACCTGCTCCGCGGGCGTCGACGCGATCGAGAAGGAAATCGGACCGATCGACATTCTCGTCAACAACGCCGGCATGACCCGGCGCGCGCCGACCGAGGATGTTACCGACGAAATCTGGCATCAGATCATCCAGACCAATCTGGATGGCGTGTTCTTCATGGCGCGCGCCGTCGGCCGCCACATGATCCCCCGCAAGCGCGGATCGATCATCAACATCTGCTCGGTGATGAGCGAACTGGGTCGTCCCACCGTCGTGCCCTACACGGCATCGAAGGGTGGCGTAAAGCTGATGACCAAGGGCCTCGCCGCCGACTGGGGCAAGCACGGCATCCGCGTCAATGGCATCGGTCCCGGCTACTTTACGACACCACTGAACAAAGCACTGATCGACGACGCCAAGTTCTCCGCCTGGGTCGAAGGGCGCACGCCGCTCGGCCGCTGGGGCAGCACGGACGAACTGATCGGCGCGGCCGTCTATCTCGCGTCGGACGCCTCAAGCTTCGTTACCGGCCACGTGCTGTTTGTCGATGGTGGCCTGACGGCAGTCGTATAAGCTCCATTCAGAATATGCCGCTCCCGGACATAGAGATCGTTCGGGGGCGGCCAAGAACGCCCACATTCGACGTCGCTCGCGACCGCGCGCGCAATCTCAGCCGTTGTTTGACCAAGATCGTCCGATCTAGAGTCTTCCCACCAAATGATGGAAACGCCATAGGGCATTGTTTCGGCGCGCTTCTCATGTGAAGCACCGAACGATTGATTTTGATATGCCCCGGCGCGTGACGTTCGGGCACTGCTCAAATTTTGGGGGCGAGATGTTCAAGGATCTGATGACATCCAGGCGGTTCGCGCCGATCTTCTGGTGTCAGCTTTTCTCAGCGCTCAACGACAATTTCGTCAAGAACGCGCTGGTCATCCTGATCCTCTATCACACCGCCAGCTCCAATAGCGCGGCGCTCGTGACGTTGGCAGGCGCGGTGCTGATCGCGCCGTTTCTCATTCTCTCCGCGCTCGGCGGAGAAATGGCCGACAAGTACGACAAGGCCTGGATGGCCCGCACCTTGAAGCTCGCCGAGATCCCGATGGCCGGCATCGCCGCGGCCGGGTTCCTGCTGAACTCGATCCCGCTTTTGTTCGTTGCTCTCGGCCTGTTCGGCGTCATGGCCGCGCTGTTCGGACCGATCAAATACGGCATTCTTCCCGATCATCTCGAAACCCGCGAACTGCCAGCCGGCAACGCACTCGTTGAAGGCGCGACGTTCGTCGCCATTCTCGTCGGCACCATTGCCGGCGGCCTCGCCGCTGCCGAGCGAGACGCTGCCTGGATCATCGCGATCATCGTCATAGCCATGGCCGTCGTGGCCCTGGTTTCGGCGCGGACAATCCCGGATACTGGCGCCGCGGCACCAGACCTGAAGATCACACGCAATCCGATCAGTTCCACCGCCGCGCTGCTCAAAGATCTCAAATCCCAGCCGCGCTTGTGGACCGGTGGCCTGATCGTCTCGTGGTTCTGGCTGGTCGGCGTCATCGCGCTGTCACTGCTACCGACGCTGACCAAGGAGCGCCTTGGCGGCACCGCGGAAGTGGTCACGCTGTGTCTGTTCATTTTCACGATCGGCATCGCCGTCGGCTCGGTGATCGCCGCTCGGGCAAGTCATTCCCGGCCAAATCTGGCTCTGGTGCCGATTGGCGCATTGCTGATGGGCATTTTCAGTGCCGATCTGGCGTGGGTGTCATCGAGCTTTTCGCCCGGCGCCTCGCCGCTGACCCCAACCGAGTTGATGAGTTCGTTCTCCGGCTGGCACTTTCTGTTCGGCCTGTTCGGCCTTGCAGCGTCCGGTGGACTGTTCATCGTGCCCTCGTTTGCCGCCGTGCAGGCCTGGGCGCCCATCGACAAGCGCGCCCGCGTAATCGCGGCCGTCAATGTGCTCAACGCGGCATTCATGGTCGCTGCCAGTCTCACGGTTTCGCTGCTCCAGGTCGCCGGCGTCGGCCCGTCGCCGCTGCTGTTTGGCTTGGGCCTGGCAAATCTGGTCGTGCTCGGCCTCGTCATCCGCGCCTGGGGCAAGGACGGCATTCAGGACGTCGCCGGATTTCTGTTTCGCCTTTTCTATAGAATGGAAGTCAAAGGCATCGAGAATTTGCCGCCGGCCGGCGAGCCCACGATCATCGCGCCGAACCATGCCAGCCTAATGGACGGGCCGGTGATGCATTCCAACCTGCCCGGACACGCCGCGTTCGCCGTCGATACGACCATCGCGCAGGCCTGGTGGGCAAAGCCGTTCCTGAAGATCATCAATGCTTACACCATGGACCCGATGCGGCCGATGGCGACCCGTACGCTGGTCAATGTCGTCAAGGAAGGGCAGACCCTGGTCATCTTTCCCGAGGGCCGCGTCACCGTCACCGGCGGGCTGATGAAGGTCTACGACGGCGCCGCCATGATCGCGGACAAGGCGAACGCCAACGTCGTGCCGGTGTGCATTGACGGTCTTTCGCACTCGCCGTGGAGCTATCTGCACCGCTCGCAGACGAAAAAAGCCTGGTTTCCAAAAGTCCGCGTCACGATCCTGCCGCCGCGCAAACTGGATGTGCCGGCGGACTTGAAAGGCAAGGCGCGCCGCCAGGCAGCCGGTGCCGCCCTGCAGGACGTGATGATCAACGCCGCCGTCGAAACGGCGCGGATCGACCAGACCTTGTTCCAGGCGTTGCTCGAAGCCAAGGCGACACGCGACACTGGCAAGCCCGCCGTGATGGACGCGCTCGGCACCAAACTCTCGTACAAGAAGCTGGTGCTCGGCGCGCAGGTTCTGGGACGCAAGCTCGAACCACTGGCGCCCGTGGGTGCGGCCGTTGGCGTCATGCTGCCGAACTCGGCCGGCGTCACCGTCACCTTCTTCGCGTTGCAGACCATCGGCCGCGTGCCTGCGATGCTCAACTTTACTGCCGGACCGCAGAACATCCTGTCGGCCTGCCAGGCGGCAGAAGTGAACGTGGTGCTGACGTCGCGGGTGTTCATCGAAAAGGCACGCCTGACGGATCTCGTCGAACGCCTCGCGACGCATGTCAAAGTCGTCTACCTGGAAGATGTCCGCACCAGCATCACCTTTGGGGACAAGATCGCGGGGCTGATGGTCG
>JAEZBU010000331.1 GCA_023426855.1 Pseudomonadota bacterium
CCGCCACCACCACCGCCGCCGCCACGGACCATGTGGACGCCGCTGGAATTGTCGGCTTTCGGGAACAGAAGGGGCTGAGCCATAACTGCCGTGCTGGCGAACACAAGCACGCCAGCAACCGGCGCAATCTTGAGCCAAGACACTGTGATGTCCTTTCCTGGTCGCACGCGGGATCTAAAGTCGCCGCGTCCTTGACTTCGATCGCTCATCCCGGCGCTCGCGTGCCGGCAACTCGCGGCGAGGCGGTTTCGTTGCCTTGAGATGATCATCCCTGCCAGCGGCATGGCGGCACAGGTGATAGCTCTGGTTCCCGAACGGAATTGACCGGGACGAGCGGCATGTCTTGTGGGCGCCAGAGCAGGGAAAGCGATGTTTGAGCGCTGGGCGCCAAACCAATGTCATTAACTTAAAACAACCGCTTGGTTCTACGTTCGGTTGAAATTTAATTATATATCTGTCATTTACCTTATTAAGACGGATTGAGCCGGAAACTGATTATATTCATGGCTGATCGAGAATAATGGCAGTAAATTCCAAAAAAACGCTGCGGATAGGCATGTTTAAATACATGTTTGCTGGATCAAATCTTGCGGCTATGGAATGTGGGCCGTACACTTCCAAAGCGCGCATTGCCACCAATGGTTGTGGCATGCAGGGGCCGAGGAATGTTGCAAACGATATCAGGATGGAGGATGCGACGTCTTTCGCTGCGATCGCTATTATTGGCTTTTGCCGCAGTGCTGCCGATACCGCTTATTCTCGCTTCGCTGCTTTTGATGCATCGCGCGGAGCGATCGCAATCAGCCAATCTTGCTGAACACGCAAACCAGGTCGCACGAGGTATTTCAAGCGACCTGGATAGTGAACTGGTTCGCCTGATCGCTATTCTCGATACGCTGGCCAGCTCCCCGCAATTGCGCAACGGCAATGTGGCAGGGTTTCGCGATCATGTGCAGGCTATGGGAAGCGAGCTGCGCGATGGCCGCATACAGTTGCTCGACTATCAGCTCCACCCCCTGTTGGCGGTTGGGCCCGACCAGGCGCCGGCGGTGCAGCCCGACGATCGCGATGCGCGTTCGGCACTTGAGAACGGCAAAGTCCTGACTGCTCATCGTCTGATTGATCCCGACGGGCGACGGTGGGCGACGCAGGTTTTCTTTCCCGTTCGCATCGACGGGCAGGTTCGCTATTTGCTGACAGTGTCCGCGCCGGACGGTTTCTATCGCGCTTTGCTGCAGCAGCAGCGCCTGGCGCCGGGGTGGAGGGGCATGCTCGTCGACGGGTCGGGGCGCACGCTGATGCTTGCCGATGAAATTGAAACGGGCACGATCCCGGGAGAAACACCCAAAGCTAACGCCCCCGTTGGGGAGGGGCTGCAGAGTTTTTTTTCCTCAGATGCTGTGCGCGCTTCCGCCAAGTCCTCGCTTGCTCACTGGAGTGTGCACGTCGAAGCGCCTCAGAAGCGTAGCGCTTGGCATGTCGACGACAATCGCGCGATCTGGATGGTCGGGCTCGCTGCGACATTGCTGCTGGCAAGCCTGTTCGTTCAACTGTTTGGCCGACTCATGGCTGGACCGTTCAAGAGGACCGCAGAGGCTGTCGCGATGATGGGGACCGGAGAAAAGCCCCCGGAGTTGAAGTCAAGTCTGACAGAGGTCGACAGGATTGGCGTGGCAATAAGAAAAGCCAGTAGCGAATTGCGACTTCGGAGACGCACGTTGAAGAGTGCGCGGGACGAGGCGCGCCGCCGTGCGCAGGAAGCGGAAGAAGCGCGTTCGCTGCTTCACACGTTTCTGGAGCATGTCCCGGATAGCATTTCGATCGCGCTCGGGCCGCCCGATTTTCCGATCATCGCACATAGCCGGTGTGCCGCGAACCAGCAGGGCTCCGATGGCAATGCGCTGGTGGGGGATCTGGCGCGCGAAAACGCGTCCGCCTTCGCTCTGCTAAGACCGGACGGCTCCAAGCCGTCTCCAGAAGAGCTGCCGATGTTCCGGGCTTGCCATTTCGGCGAGGTCATTACCGACGAGGAATGGCTGATCGCGGGCGCCGACGGCAATGTTCTGGTTTGCCTCGTCAATGCCTCGCCTCTGCGCGGCAAAAGTGGAGAAATCATTGGGGCAATACATTGCGCGCGGGACATAACTGCGCGCAAGCGGCAGGAAGCTCGTCTGCGCGAGGCGTCCACGCTGACACAGATCGTCGGTGAAGCGACGCTGGCCTTGATCTACGTGAAGGATTTGAACGGACGTTTTACGTGGGTCAATCAAAGAACGCTCAAGCACCTTCAAGTTTCGGAATCCGAAATTCTAGGGAAGACCGTCTTCGAGCTATATGGCGACAACGCATCTACGAAAGAGATCCTCGCGAATGATCGTCGCGTTTTGGATGAGGGTGCTGCGATCGAGCTTGAGGAGACCGTCACCTATCCGGATGTCGTACGCAGCTACCTGACCACTAAATCGCCCGTATTCGCTGAGGACGGACGCGTTATCGGGCTCGCGGGCGTATCGGTGGATATCACCGACCGCAAAAGAGCGGAAGCTGCGAGCCTGGTGCTCACAGATATCGAGCGTGACATCGCTGTCCTTTCGGATGTTCAGGAGATCATGCAGCGAGCCGTGAAGCGGCTCGGCACGCATCTTGGGGCATCTCGCTGCCATCTGGCCGATATCGATCCCACTGGTGAGATCGCCACTGTCGAATCTGGCTGGATCAGCGACGATGCTACAGAGTTGCTCGGTCGTTTTCCGATCTCCGAGTTGAGCACGCCCGAGACACGCGAGGCACTGAACGGCGGCGCTGTGATCGCGGTCGACGACGTCAGCCAGGATCCGCGTACCAAGCCGATAGCCGAACGGCTGCTTGCAATGGAAATAGCCGCTTACGCGTGCATGCCGAGCACCACGGCTGGAAAGTTGCGCGGTGTGCTGATGGTGCATTCTGCAAAGCCGCGGCGGTGGCTCGCCGACGAGATTGCTCTGGTGCGCGAGGCGGCGGGACGTCTGTGGCTCGTTCGGGAAAAGGCCGCCGTGGAAACCGCGCTGCGTTCCAGCGAGGAGCGCTATCGCCTGGCGGCATCGGCAATGCATGGCATGATCTATGATGTCGATGAGGTGACGGGCATTGCGGAACATAGCCAGGGACTTATGGCCCTTGCGGGCTTCCATCCGGATCAGGTGCCGGCGTCAAAGACATGGTGGCAGGATCTCTGCCATCCGGATGACTATGTCGTGGCGACCAATCAGCGATTGCTGGCGTTTGCTGCGCGTGAGACCAATCTGACCCGCCATTATAGGATCCGCCATCGCGACGGATGGTGGGTTCACGTCGTAGATCACGCGACGATCTTGTATGGCGAGGATGGCAAACCCAAACGCCGTGTCGGCACCATTGTCGACGTAACTGCGCAAGCGCATGCCGAGGCACGTTTGCGCGAGACGGAGGAGCGTTTCAGGGCGCTGGTGCAAGCCTCTGCGCAGTCGGTCTGGACAACGGATGCCGAAGGCAGCATGAACGAAGACTCGCCCTCCTGGCGAGCCTTCACAGGACAAAGTGTCGAGGAGTTCCTGGGTTGGGGGTGGCTCAACGCCGTGCACCCGCAGGATCGTCCACGCACAGAGGAAGAGGTGCGACGGGCTCTAGCGAGCGGCGAGCCTGTCACCTCCGAATATCGCGTGCGGCACCACAGTGGCGAATGGCGCTGGACGCATGCGCGTGCGGTGCCGCTGATCAACGCGGATGGCAAGATCCGATCATGGGTCGGCATGAATACGGACATTACTGAACGGCGGAAATGGGAGGAGCAGCAAAAGCTCCTGTTGGGTGAGCTCAGTCATCGCGTCAAAAACGTGCTGGCGGTGGTGCAGTCGATGGCGGCGCGTACGCTGACCGGAGGCCGTTCGCTGTCCGAGGCGTCCGAGATCCTGGTCAAGCGTCTGCATGCGCTGTCACGCGCACACGAAATGCTGACCACGCGCAATTGGCGCGGTGCACCGCTGCTTGCGATCATCGAAGGCGAACTTGCGCCGTTTGCAAGCAGAACCCGGATCGAGGGGCCGGATATCATGATCGGGCCACGCATGGCGCAAACGCTGGCGCTGGTCCTGCATGAACTGGCGACCAATGCGTCCAAGCACGGCGCGTTGTCGAACGACGAAGGGCAGATTTCGGTGACGTGGTCGGTCACCCCGGTCGATGGTATCGAGCGCTTCAAATTCGAATGGCGGGAAACGGGTGGCCCGCCGGTCGACGCGCCCACGCGGAAAGGCTTCGGGACCGCCCTTCTCAATATCGCGATCAGCGGCAGTGCGGATGGAGCGTCACCGCTCCGCTTCGAGCCGGAAGGTATCGTCTACGACATCGACGTGCCGCTCTCGACTTTGCGTTAGCCGAACAGGCTGGATACTGCGGTCTTCCTCCTGGCTATTCAGCCGCCTGAGGACGTCCCAGCAAGCGGCGGATCGCGTGGTTCGGAGGCGTGCAGCGCGTCTGCGCCGGACGGGTCATCGTCCTCGCTTTTGCTGATGAAGCGGCTGAATATCCGCCAGAACCAAGCGCCGATCTCATCCATCAGGACGAACACCGCCGGCACGAAGACAAGCGACAGAACAGTCGACGATATCAGTCCGCCGATGACGGCGATGGCCATCGGCGCCCGGAACTCGCCACCGGAATCCAATGCCAGGGCGGATGGCAGCATGCCGCCGCACATGGCAATCGTCGTCATGACGATGGGACGAGCACGTTTGCGCCCCGCGTCCACGATTGCCTCGGCGCGCGAAACACCGCGTGCCATCGACTCCAGCGCAAAATCCACGAGCATGATCGCGTTCTTGGTGACGATACCCATCAGCATCAGAATGCCGATGACCACCGGCAGGCTGATCGGCTTCTGCGTGAGGATCAGCGCAACGATCGCGCCGCCGATCGACAGGGGAAGCGAGAAGAGGATGGTGATCGGCTGCAGGAAGCTGGCGAACAACAGCACCAGGACCGCGTAGACCATCATGATGCCGGCGCCCATGGCCTGGCCGAAGCTGGCAAAAACCTCGGCCATCACTTCGGCGTCGCCGAACTGTTTCAGCTCGACGCCAGGAGGCAAACTCTTCGCCGCGGGCAAATTCGTAACGGCGGTGACAGCTTCGCCCAGCGGCGTGCTGCCGACGAGATCCGCCCCGAGCGTGACGCGACGCAAACGATCATAACGGTCGATGGATGTCGGACCTTGCGATACTTCAAACGTCGCTACGGACGACAACGGTACGGAGCTGCCCGAGGCCGTCTGCAGTCGCAGCGACTCGATGATCTGGGGATTGGTGCGCGCCGTTTCCTCAAGCTGGACACGGATTGGGATCTGCCGGTCACCGATCGTGAACTTGGCCAGCGCCGCGCCAACGTCGCCGATCGTGGCGATGCGCACGGCTTCCGCGATCGCTTCCGTCGAGACGCCGACATTGCTGGCCAGTTCGCTGTTCGGAATGACGCGCAATTCCGGCCGGTCGAGTTCGGCGGTAGACACTGGCAGCGCCAGCATAGGCAGCCGCTTCATCTGGCTGGTCAGATCGGCAGCGGCCGTATTTACGGCATCACCGTCGCGGCCGATCACAACCATCTGGAAGCTGCGCTGGCCGTTCTCCTGCAGGAACCAGTAACGCATGTCCGGCATACGCTCGATCTCTCTCGCGATCTCGCGTTCGACCTCGAATTGCGCCAGTTTCCGCTTGGACTTGGGGACCAATCCGATCGTCAGGGTCGCCTTGCGAACTTCGTCGCCAGAGCCCAGGATGCGGCCGCCGGTTGTGAAGACGTGCGTGACGTCGGGCCGACCTGAGACGCGTTGGGTGATCGTTTCCGTGACGCGCTGGGTATCTTCCAGTTTCGTGCCGGGCGGCAGTTCGATCGCGAGCAGCACGCGGCCGTTGTCCTCGGAAGGCAGGAAACCTGACGGCAGCAATTGCATGCTGGCGATGGAGCCGGCGAAAATCACCAGCCCAAGGCCGACGGTCGAAATGCGATGGCGCACGGACCACGCGACGAGGTGCGTATAGCCGCGCAGAATTCGTCCTTCCTTCTCTTCATGCAGGTTGTTCGAGCGCATGAAGTAGGCGGCCAGGATCGGCGTGATAAATCGCGCGACCAGCAACGAAAAAAAGACTGCGCACGATACCGCCAACCCGAATTGCTTGAAGTATTGACCGGCGATTCCACCCATAAAGCTGACGGGCGTGAACACCGCGATAATCGTTGTCGTGATCGCGATAACAGCGAGGCCGATTTCGTCGGCGGCTTCAAGCGAGGCCTTATAGGCAGATTTCCCCATGCGCATGTGGCGCACGATGTTTTCGATCTCGACAATCGCGTCGTCGACCAGGATGCCGGTCACGATCGTGATGGCGAGCAGGCTGACGAGGTTGAGCGAAAAGCCCATCGCGTCCATCGCGAAGAACGTCGGTATGATGGACAGCGGCAGGGCGACCGCTGCGATCACGGTGGCGCGCAGATCGCGTAGGAATATGAAGACCACGAGGATGGCGAGAATTGCGCCCTCGATCAGCGTCTTCATCGTGGAGTCATAGACGCCAACGGTATATTCGACCGACGTGTCGATCAGCTTCAGTTCGACGCCAGGGTAGGCTTGGTTCAATTCGGCGATCTTGTCGGCCACGTCCTTGGCGACGACGACATCGCTGGCGCCCTTTCCGCGCGTAATCGCGAAGCCGACCACCGTTTCGTCGTTGAGTCTTGCGTATCGCCGTTGTTCAGCGACGGTATCGGTGACTGTGCCGAGCGCATCGAGCCGCACCGTACGCCCACCCGGCAGAGCGATGACGGTGCGGGCAAGGTCTTCGATGGTCTGCTTGCCGGCCAGAGTGCGGATGGCCTGTTCTCTGCCACCGACTTCGCCTCGGCCGCCCGCGACGTCGATGTTGGTCGCGCGCACCTGGCGATTGACCTCACCGGCGGTGATGCCGAGTGCGAGCAGGCGATCGGGATCGAGTGAGATGCGGATTTCTCGCTCAACGCCGCCGACACGTTCCACCTTGGAGACGCCGCGGACGCTTTGCAGGCTGCGTGCGACAGTGTCGTCGACAAACCATGAGAGCTCCTCCGGCGTGAACGCTGGAGCCCGCGCCGTGTAGGTGAGGATCGGCAGCCCTTCGACGTCGAGGCGCTGGGTGATCGGCTCGTCGATCGTACGCGGCAGTTCCGCACGAATGCGGGCTATCGCGTCCTTGATGTCGTTGACCGAACGATCGACCGGTGCGTCGAGCTGGAATTCGACAATCGTCGTCGAAACGCCTTCAACGATGGTGGACGTGATGTGCTTGACGCCGGGAACGCCGGAGATGGCGTCCTCGACCCGTTTGGTAACCTGAGTTTCCAGCTCCGACGGCGCCGCGCCGGCCTGGGTGATGGTCACGTTGACGATCGGGATATCGATGTTGGGGAAGCGGGTGACCGGAAGCTGATTGAAGCTGAACAGCCCGAGCGCCATCAGCACCATGAACATCACGAGCGACGGCACCGGGCGCCGGATTGCCCAGGCCGATACGTTGAGCCGCGACATTACTTCGCCTCGCTGACTTGGCTGGTCGCTTCGAAGACCGGACGAATTTTATCGCCATTGCGCAGGAACGTGCCGGATCGAGACACGACTGTTTCGCCGGCCGACAGGCCCTCGACGATCTGGACCAATCCGTTGACGCGCGCGCCGGTTTTCACCTTTCGCGTCGCAACGCGGTTCGACTCGACGGCCTGCACCGTCGCGCCCTCGGCCGAATAGAGGACGGCGCTGGCAGGAACCGCGAGGCCGTTGGTATCCGCGGTTGTCACATAGCCGCGGCCAAACCCGCCGATGCGCAGAGGCTCCTCGCTTTCCAGACTGATACGGACGCGACCGAGCCGCGTGGCGCGATCGACTTCCGGAGAAACGAGGCGGAGCTGGCCCTTCACCTCGCCCAATCCCGCCACCGAAATGATGGCCGGCTGACCGGTTTTCATGCGTGCCATTTGGGCTTCTGGCACTTCGGCGTCGAGTTCGACCTCGCCTCGCGCGATAATCCGGAACATGGCGTCGCCGCCACCCGCCGACAGTGCACCGACGCGTGCGTTGCGGCGGCTGACGAGGCCGTCTGAGGGAGCTGTCACTTCAGTGTTGGCGCGCCGCCAGGCCAACTCGCGGCGCTGGGCTTCGATCTGTGCCTTCTCGGCTTCCGCAACCTTCAGACCATCGCGTGCTGCGATCAGTGAGGCCGCGGCAGTCCGGGATGCGGCTTCGCGCTGGTCATAAACACTCTCTGAAATATGCCCTGACTGCCTCAATGGCTTGGCGCGATCAAAGGCGTTGCGGGCTTCCTCAAGTCGCGCCTGGGCTTGGTCGATGCTGCTGCGGGCCTGAGCGATGGCCGCTTCGGCGCGGGCAATGGAAGCCGCATTCTGGGCAAGCTGCGCGTCGAGCGTCTCATGGACGAGGCGGGCTAAGACCTGGCCTTTCGTGACCCGGTCTCCTTCATCGACGAGCAGTTCGAGTACGCGCAGTCCTTCGACTTCGGGCGCGACCAGGATTTCCTGGCGCGGCACCAGCGTTCCGGTGACCAGGACGGATTCGATGAATTGCGCGTTGTCGACTTTGAGCACGCTGACCGCTGGCGGCGCGGGTCCGACAGGCTCCTTGGCGGCGACCTCGGCATGTGGCTGACCGATGAATCCGGCCAAAGGCAAATGACCCGTCAACGCCAACGCGCCAGCGACGCCAATCGCGGCCAGGACCGACAGTATGATTTTGCGCTTCATGGAACGATCTCGTTTGCGCGTGAACGGGTGCGTGCTTGACCGGATTTTGGTGGTCGTTTCGTGGCAGCGGGTTTTGGGGACGCCGGGTTGGCGGCAGCCACCGGATTCAAGAAGCCGGCGACGATGCCCATCAGCACGGGCAGGTAGTGTTCGGCATCGAAATTGGGATCAATCGCCCGACGCCAGAACAGCCCATCACCGATGAGCTGCAGGATATTGGCTGCATCGCGCGGCGCGATACTTGGTGCGATCTTGCCTTCGTCACGAGCCTTCGTGAGGACGTTTTCGAAGGCGTCGAGCATGCCCTGGTCGAATGTCTGATAGATTTGGCCAACGACCGGGTTCCTGGTCGACTCGGCGCCAATCTCGACACACAGGATGTTCTTCTGGCGTGGCTGCTCAATGCAGTAATGCTCGCCGAGTTTGCGCAGCGCGATCATCAGGTCAGGCGCGTTGCCGATTTCGCCGAGTTCTGCGCCGAGCTTGGCGCGGTCGCGCTCCGAGATGCCGGCGATCAGCTCTTCCTTGGATGAGAAGTAGACATACAACGCACCGGCACTGACACCCGCGGCCTTGCAAATGTCCTGCATCGTGGTGCGATGAAACCCGGCGCGCGCAAAGCAACGCTCTGCAGCGTCGAGAATATGCTCGCGACGCGCAGCCTGGGTTTCCGGTTTGAGCTTAGGCATTGAATTCGCGAGCCTTCAGTATAGCGGATGGTGGGTGGCAATCACTCACACAAAACGAACGATCGTTTTATTTATCGACGGCTAAGGCAATTTCAAGGCAAAAGTTCAGTGTTCCCCGATTGCGATTGTCGCAGCGCGGACGGTCGGTGGCGTTAAGGGAGAATCCGCAGTCAAATTGACTGTAGGCGGAATAATATTCGGAATGCCGTTCGACTACAGACGAACCATCGAGCTGAACGAAATCGACCGTGCGCCCCTCTTTCGACACAAAAGCTAGGTATTTCCGTCAATTAACCTATGTTGTTAACGGACCGTTCAAGTTTGCAGGGACACCGGACTGGAAGTCCCAGGGTTTGACGGTTTCTCGCGTGCGACAGGAATTTCCGAACCGCCGGTCCCTATGCGCGATCGGCTCACAAAATCGGAAAGTCCGCCCGCGAACAGATCGATTGGGGGACGTTAGATGGCGGAACCGACAGTTGATGGAACGACATCACTGAGGGACGTTCTGCGCAATATCGAGCGCGACGAGAAAGACCACATGCCATTGCCTCCGGCAGACTCTCTGAGACGCGAAGAAGCGCCCGACGGGGCGCCCTCGATGCCTGTCGTATCGAGGCTGGGCCATTTGCCTGAAACGCCCGTGTCGGATGATTGGGAAATGGGGCTTGAGGATGACGGGCACCGCCGGTTCTTCCCGTGGTGGAACGAGCGCGTCGGCTTTGGCACCGCGACCGTCGCTGCGATCGGAGTTGGCATGCTCGCTCCCGCTGCGGTGGTTGTGCTGGCCGGATCGATGGTAATGGCGCCGTCGCCTTCGGCCGATTGGGCCGTCGCCGGCCTCGACGAGGTCAAGTTCGAGAAGCCGCAGGCAACCCCGGTCGCTATGAGTGTGCGGTCGGCGGAAATTCATCAGGCAGGGTTCGCGCGCATCGAGGGTTTTGCTGGACTTTGGCAGAAGCTGGCAGTTGGAACCGACAAACCCGCACCGCGCCTGTCGACCAAGCTTGCCCTGGACGTTCAGCCGGGCGTGACGGTGTCGCTACCGATCCGCATCGAGAACGCAGAGTCGTTGTCGCGTAGCGACGTGCTCGTTATCCGTGGCGTTCCGGAATTCGCCTCACTGTCCGGCGGCGAGCCGCAATCTGACGGAAGCTGGCAAATCCCAGCAGCGTCTGCTGGCGACCTCAAACTGACCTCCTATGCGCGTCCATCGAAGGATCACGACATCACGATGGAATTGCGCAAGCCAGATGGTGTGGTGTTTGCGACGGCTTCCACCGTCTTGAAAGCGGCGACAGATCTGGCGAGTCACAGCGTCGCGGTAGCGCCCGAGGAGGAGCCGCCCGCGCATGTGAAGGACGCGCCCGCAGAGGTGACTGATAGCGCCGCGCCGACCGCAGTGGCGGCGGTGCCGCCGGTATCGACGACGGCCGCGCGTCGACCGCAGGTCGCAAAGGTTGCACCTCAGCCGACGGCGCCTGCGGCATCGGCTGGCACCGAAGTTACGGAGAAACCTCGCCGCCGTTCGCGCGCGACGTCGTCTAGAACGGCAAATGCCAGTGCGATGCGGGCTGGCCTGACGGGTGTTGAGCCCCAGCCGCGAGCGGCATCGGCAACACGGCCTTCCGAGGTCGCTGCTTCTGCGGCGCCCGCGCAAAAGCAACCGCGCGTTGTCATCGTGGATGGCCCGCTGCCTCAGCGCATTGGTGACCCCGTGGGCTTCACCGGTCCGTCGCCGGTCCAGCAACAGCCCGTGACAGAAGAAACCCAGGTCTGGCAGCAGCCATGGGCCAGGGCCGCATTTCAGCAGCGCTGACGACATACTATTCGTCCGGCGAACATGAGAGTTCGCCGCTGTCCTCTGACGCTCAAAGCCACATTCCGATGACGCCAGTGCGTGTTCGCGGTATCTAAGCGGCGAACACCGTTGTCTCGCGCATGCGCGGGAGCGCACGCTATAGAATGTCATCGGGTGATTTATGACGAACAGGCAGTGGCCGGATCTCGCCGGCCGCATCGTCGAGGACGATACCGGTCGCCACCACGTGCTGCCGGTGCGGGTCTACTTCGAGGACACGGATTTTTCCGGGCTGGTCTATCACGCCAGCTACGTGCGCTGGTGCGAGCGGGGACGTTCGGATTTCCTGCGGCTGCTCGGCAACGATCATCATGCGCTGTTCAGTGGCGGCGACGGCAAAGAGGCGGCGGCATTCGTCGTGCGCCGCATGTCGCTGGAATATCTGAAGCCGGCGCGGATCGATGAAGTCCTGGAAGTCACGACGCGGCTTGCGGAGATGGGTGCCGCCTCGCTGGTCCTGGAGCAGGTCATTACGCGCGAAGGCGTTCGGTTGTTCGAGGCCAGCGTCACGGTGGTGCTGGTCAGTGTGTCCGGCAAGCCGCTGCGCATTTCGCAAGCGATCAGGCGCGCGTTCGGAGCCTGATGACGCGCCCGTCTTGATCCGATATCTCCGTTCAGAGCATGGTTCTGGCGCCGGTAGCGCGCGTCGAGGGGCGGAGGGCTGCGTGAAAACGACCGACTGGAGCGACCCCGATATCAAGGATGCGGTCGAGGGGCACGAGCGATTCAAGCAGCAGTTCGAGCGCGACAAAAGCTTTTACCGCGGGCTGGCGACGCGAAAGCAGAAACCCAGGTTGCTCTGGATCGGCTGCTCGGACAGTCGCGTGGTGCCGGCGCAGATCACCTCTGCCGATCCCGGGGAGCTGTTCGAAATCCGAAACATTGCCAACGTCGTACCGCCGCTGAGCGCGGACGATGATTCAGTCGGCGCGGCGATCAGTTATGCCCTGGAACATCTCGGCGTCGACGACATCGTGGTGTGCGGGCATAGTGGCTGTGGTGGTATTCAGGCGCTCCTGGACAATCCGGATCTTGCACCGGCGGGCCACCTTGGGCGCTGGATCGATTTCACGCGTCCGGCGCATCGACTGGTCAACGCGCAGCGCATTGGTGATGCGGACCGGTTGACCATGACAATCAAAGCTCATGTTCAGTTTCAGGTCGACAATCTGATGACATATCCGATCGTCAGGAAAGGTGTCGAAGCCGGGACGATTGGTGTGCACGGCTGGCTCTACATGATGGAGACTGGCGATCTGCTGGCCTATGACTCGGCAAATGGTGACTGGCATCCACTCGGTGGCCGCCAGGGTTGATCGTATTTGTGCGATTTGTTGGCCGTCGGCGGAAGCGGGGGCCGTAGTTTTGTCATATTGCGGGGCAACATGCTGACACCGATTCAGGGCGGCGCGAAATGGGTCGCCGTCGCGAACGTGCGGGCGGGCGCTGGGCGCCGGCCCGATATGTGCTGTCCGTCGTTCGGGCAAGCAGCTAGGCGCGAGAGATCCGAAGCATGACGGAAGTGATCAACGGAGCAGCGGGACACGGAAGTGGCGTCTCGTTTCTGGAGCTGTTTCTGCAGGCGCATATCGTCGTGCAGATCGTCATGTTCGGGCTGTTGCTGGCCTCGGTGTGGTCGTGGGCCATCATCGTCGAGAAGCTGTTTGCTTTCCGGCGCGCGCGCATCGAGGCTGATCGCTTCGAGCAGCTTTTCTGGTCGGGGCAATCGCTGGAAGAACTCTACGCCGGCCTGTCTCGCGGCAAGACGATCGCGAATGCGGCCCTGTTCGTCGCGGCCATGCGCGAATGGAAGCGCTCGGTCGAAGGCAACATCCGCGCCATGGGCGGTATTCAGTTGCGCGTCGAGAAGGTCATGGACGTGACCATCACGCGCGAGATGGAGCGCCTGGACCGGCGGCTGCTGTTCCTTGCCACGGTTGGATCGACGGCGCCGTTCATTGGCTTGTTCGGCACCGTCTGGGGCATCATGACGAGCTTCCAGGCCATCGCGATGTCGAAGAACACCAGCCTTGCTGTCGTCGCGCCGGGTATCGCGGAAGCGTTGTTCGCGACTGCGTTGGGCCTGCTGGCGGCTATTCCGGCCGTTGTTTTCTACAACAAGTTTTCAGCCGATTCATCGCGACTCGGGGCGCGGCTCGAAGCCTTCGCCGACGAGTTCTCGGCCATCGTCTCGCGCCAGATCGACGTGCGCAGCTAACGCGGAGCCAGCATGGGCGCCAGTGTCAATACAGGTGGTGGCGGGGGCGGTGGCCGCAGGCGCCGTTCCCGTTCGCGTGTTCCAATGAGCGAGATCAACGTGACGCCGTTCGTCGACGTCATGCTGGTGCTTCTGATCATCTTCATGGTGGCCGCGCCGATGCTGACATCCGGCGTGCCTCTCGAACTGCCACAAGCCAAGGGTAGTCAGATCGAATCGCAGAATAAGGAGCCGGTCGTCGTATCGGTGACCAGCGCCGGCAAGCTGTTCCTGGGGCAGGAAGACAAGGAAGAGATGAGCTTCGACGAACTCGGACCGAAGCTGAGAGCCATCGCCGAATCGCGCGGCGGCATGGAAGAGCCGATCTTCGTGCGCGGCGACCGCGCCGTCGATTACGGCACAGTGGCGCGTGTGATGGCGCGCATCAAGGACGCTGGGTTCCGTAAGCTTTCGCTCGTGACCGAGGTGGAAGGCGGGGGTTGAACGCGCAGTGCAGCTCGGATTCATAGTCTCGCTGCTGATGCACACGGGTATCCTGGTCTGGGCATTCGCCACGATCCAGTCGACGCCCCCGCTCAGGCTGCCTGAACCCGAGCCGGTCGAGGTTGCACTCGTCACGGAAGACGCCATCGTGCGCCTGAAGCAGGGCGATCGCGATTCAAAGAACCTGGAGACCCAGCAATCCGAGCATACCGCCAAGGATGCCAAGAAAGAGCTGCCGAAACAGAAGCTTGAGCGCACGGCTCCGCCTGCTGCCGCCGAGCCACCGCCACCACCTCCGGAAGCAAAGTCCGAACCGCCGCCAGAGCCGGTGAAGGCCGAGGCGCCGAAGCCGGAGCCACCCAAGCCGGAACCGCCCCGCGATCCGATCGCGGAGAAGCTCGCCTCGCTGCCGCCGCAGCCCGAAGGCCCGTCGCTTGAGCAAATCAAGCAGGAGGAGGACGAGAAGCGGCGCGCGGAGGAAGCGCAAAAGGCGGAAGAGGCTCGCAAAGCCGAAGAAGCCAAGAAGGCGGAAGAGGCGAAGAAGGCAGAAGAAGCGCGCAAGATCGCCGAGAAGAAGAAAGCTGACGACAAGAAGAAGGCGGACGAGGCGGCCCGCAAGAAGCGGGAGCAGCAGAAGAAGATTGCTGACGCGAAGCGCGCTCAGGAGGCCAAGAAGAAGCAGTTCGACGCGGATCGCATCGCGGCGCTGCTTAACAAGGTGCCGGATAGCGGCGCGCCTTCCGGCTCAGCCGAGCCGCCGAGCGTGCCGACCAAGGCGCGAGGTCCGGCTGCCGGCGCGCCGGAGGGCCGCGATTCGGTGCTGACCGCCAGCCAGCGTTCGCTGCTGGGCGCGATGATGAAGCGCGCCGTCAGCCGCTGCTGGAATATCAACAGCGGCCTTGAAGGAATTGATCGCCTGGTGATCGATGTTGAGGTACGCCTGAAGCCCGATGGTCGGCTGGCGCAACAGCCACGCATCACCAATTCGGGGCAAGGCCCGTTGTTCTCGGACGCGGCCAACAGTGCGATTCGCGCCCTGGTGCAGTGCGAGCCTTACGATTTGCCGGCAGAGTTCTATGAGGGCGGCTGGGATCATATGGTAGTCACATTCGACCCGCAGCGGATGTTCTGACAGGTGCATGATGCCGGGCGCTCTAGCCGAACGCCGGTGTTCCAACACGATTGAGACGAGTGCCATGACCGGAGCGAAGACGAATCGAGGCCTCACCCGCCGTTCAGCCTTGAAGCTGGGACTGGCCGGAGCCGGTGTGCTGGCTGCGCCTGGAGCGTTTGCCCAGACCCGCGTGACCGTCGACGAAGCCAACTTGCGCCCGCGCCCGATCGCGATTCCGGAGTTCCTCAGCGAGGACCCGCGGCTCGGGCAGGAGGTGGCGAACGTGGTATCCGCCAATCTCGAATCGTCCGGGCTGTTCCAGCCACTCGATCGCTCAGCCTTCATCGAGCGGCTGCGCGACCTCAACGTGGCTCCGCGATTCGCCGATTGGCGGTCGGTCGGCGCCGAGGCTCTGGTCGTCGGCCGTGTCAGCCCGTCAGGTGACGGACGTATCCGCGCTGACTTCCGGCTGTGGGACGTCGTGCTGGGTAAGCCGTTGGCCGGTCAGCAGTTCACGACCGTCACCACCAACTGGCGGCGGATCGGGCACATCATCGCCGATCAGGTCTACGAGAAGATGACCCTGGAAAAGGGTTACTTCGATACGCGTGTTGTATTCATTGATGAATCCGGCCCGAAGGATCGCCGGCTGAAGCGGCTGGCGATCATGGACCAGGACGGCGCCAACGTGCGTATGCTCAGTCAGGGCAAGGAGCTTGTGCTGACGCCGCGCTTCAGTCCGACCAGCCAGGAGGTCGCGTATATGCTCTACACCCGCGACCAGCCGCGGGTCGTCCTGATGCGCCTGGATACCGGCGACCGCGATGTCGTCGGCGACTTCCCCGGCATGACGTTCGCGCCGCGATTCTCGCCCGACGGACAGCGAATCATCATGAGTTTCCAGAGCGGTAGTGATTCGAGCATCGTCGAGATGGATCTGCGCTCACGCCAGCAGCGCCAGCTCACGCGGACGAGCGGCATCGACACCGGTCCCTGCTACGCGCCTAACGGCCGGCAGATCGTTTTCGAGTCGGATCGCGAGGGCAGCCAGCAGCTCTATACGATGGAAAGCGATGGGTCCGCACCGCGCCGGATCAGCTACGGCGATGGACGCTATTCGACCCCCGTGTGGTCTCCGCGTGGAGACTATATCGCGTTCACCAAACAGGCCGGGGGACGCTTCCTGATCGGCGTCATCCGGCCGGACGGTTCGGGTGAGCGTGTGCTCACCGAGGGCTATCACAACGAAGGCCCGACATGGGCGCCAAATGGCCGTGTTCTCATGTTTTTCCGCGAACAGCAGGGTGAGCGCGGCGGTCCCAGAATCCACTCTATCGACCTCACCGGCTACAACGAGCGGCTGGTGCCGACCCCGTCCTTTGCGTCCGATCCAGCGTGGTCGCCTCTGCTTTCCTAAATGTTGCAGAACTGAACGTCTCTTAATGGTTCAGTAACCATGCGCGTGGCTTAATCCGTGCGACGCTTGTATGCCCCTACGCGGAGCGTCGAACGAACTCTCAGCACGCACAGCCAAGTCATTGACTGACGGGCGGGGAGCAGAGCCACGGAGTGGCATAATCGCATCAACGACGTTGGAAAACAGT
>JAEZBU010000352.1 GCA_023426855.1 Pseudomonadota bacterium
TAGAGCCGATAGCGCACACCTTTTCGCCGGCGAGATCCACCAAGGAAGTACAAAATGGACCGCCGTTGCGCTTTTCATCGGTCGCGCGTGCAAACTCCTGCACTTCCGGCGACAACCTAATCAGCGCGCCGCGGCTGGTGTAGATGCCGATACTCATGACCGCGCAGGCCGCAATGGCGGCGGCCGTGGCCACAAAAGCTCCCCGCCGCGTCGGCAGGATCGTGCCGCGGCGTGCCGGTTGTTCGATCCAGTAATAGCTCGCCACCGACAGCACAAACGCCAGCACCAGCAGGCCGATGCGGTCCGCATTCGTCAGCTGATCCTCGAACTCGTAGGCGGCATAGGCCAGCAGCGGCCAATGCCACAGATACAGCGAGTACGACACCTTGCCGACGAACACTGCCGGCCGCAGTGCCAGTACACGCGACGCAAGCGTATCGCCCTGGCCTCCGCTGTGGATCAGCAACACCGCGCCGAGGCATGGGATCAGCGCCGCTAGTCCCGGAAACGGCGTTGTTGAATCGTACAGCAGCCCGGCTGCGACGATCATCGCCAGGCCGGCCAAGCCCGCCACCTGACACACCACGCGGCTCGTTATCGCCGGCACCAGACCCAGCGCCAAGGCCATGCCGATCATCAGCTCGAACGCGCGCGACGGCAGCAGGTAAAAGGCAGAAGACCATTCTTCCCTTACGCCCCAAACAGCAATGCCCAGCGACAGCACGAATAGCGTGAGGAAGATCACCAGCTTGAAGCGCTGCAGCCGTCCCAGCAGAAGCAGAATGAACACCGGCGCCAGCAGGTAGAACTGCTCCTCGACACCCAGCGACCACGTATGCAGCAGCGGCTGTGTCTCGGCCGCGGGAGCGAAGTAACCAGCCTGCCCGTCGAAGTAGAAGTTCGAGTAGAACGCCGCCGCTGCAATCGCCGAACGCCCGAACTCCATATAGTCGCGCGGCGCCAACACGAACCAGCCGATGACTGCGGACACCAGGATCACAGTCAGCAGCGCCGGCATGATGCGCCGGATGCGCCGCTCGTAGAAGCTGGACCACGAGAATGTGGCGCGGCTCACCTCGCTGACAATGATCGAGGTGATCAGGTAGCCGGAGATGACGAAGAACACGTCGACGCCGATGAAGCCGCCCGACACCACACCCAGATCGGCGTGGAAGATCAGCACCAGCAGCACGGCAACCGCGCGCAAGCCGTCTATATCAGCGCGGTAGCGAATTGCGCTCATTCGCAAGCCTCAAGCATCTCTCGTCTGAGATCGACCTTATTTATACAAAGACTCGCAGCCTCTTTGGTGGCTTGGTCTACATCGAGCGCCAAGTCTAACACCTCCGAAATTTGACGTGTTCCCTCAGAGCTCAGATGATCGTCGTCGATATAAAGTGGAATTCCGCCGTCCACAGTACGACAACGCTGATCATTACAGAGCACTCGATGAGGGTAGAGGACACGAACTCCAGCTAACGTACCTAGCTGCTCTAGCGCTGCGGTGACGTTAGCTTGCCGGTTCGCAAACTCGGTCGCAGGCAGACTTCGGTCGCGCTCTTGATTTCGCATCAAGTCTTTGAACAACGACTTTGGCAAGTCGAACGGCAACTCCGGAATCGAAGCCAGAATTGTGACTGTGCGTCCGCTCTGCCTCAGACGCTCTACGGTCTTGCGAAACAGGCGCACGAACTCTTCGCGATTGCGATTGGCGTCTGGGGAAAACCTAGCTTCTTCAAGATCTCTTGATAATTTCCCCTCAGAATAGCTTGCCCATCGGCTGTGAATAACGAAATGCCTAATCTTATTCGCATTCAACAACTGCTCAATGAGCAACGTGTTGGGCAAACATTTGCCGAACACGCTCTTATAATCCACCGCTGCCGTAATCAGCGCGGGGCAAGATGCGCGGACCACAGCCAGCCCCTTCAGGCCCTTTCGTTCCGCCAATTCCGACAAAGCGGGTAGTATGCTTTGTGCGTGTGAATCTCCCCAAAGAACAAACGAGGGGGAACTCTCTCCGTTAGAACCGATAATGCAGGCTAATTTGCCGTATTGATCAGACGCTCCCTTCTCCGGATTGCAATCATCCGTATAGACGTGTTGGTTTACGTACTGAGCAGCAAAAGCCTGTGCTTCAGGGCTCAACCGATTCAGCGCACCACGGCTGGCAAAGATGCCCACGCTTACCAACACGCAGCAGGCGATAGCGGCGGCCGTGGCGGTGAAAGCGCCGCGCCGCGTCGGCAGGATCGAACCGCGGCGTGCCGGTTGTTCGATCCAGTAGTAGCTCGCCACCGACAGCACGAACGCCAGCACCAGCAGCCCGACCCGGTGCGTTGCCGTGAGTTGATCCTCGAATTCGTAGGCGGCATAGGCCAGCAGCGGCCAGTGCCACAGGTACAGCGAGTACGACACCTTGCCGACGAACACCGCCGGCCGCAGCGCCAGAACCCGAGAAGTCAGCGTATCACCTTGGACACCACTGTGAATCAGCAGCGCCGCGCCCAGACAGGGCACCAACGCCGCTAGTCCCGGAAATGGCGTCGCTGACGTATAAAACAGCCCCGCGCCCATGATCATCGCCAGGCCGGCCAAGCCCGCCACCTGACGCAAGACCCGGCTCGTCATCGCTGGCACCAGGCCCAGCGCCAAGGCCATGCCGATCATCAGCTCGAACGCCCGCGATGGCAGCAGGTAGAACGCTGACGACCATCCCTCGCGCACACCATAGACCGAGATGGCCAGCGACAGCGCGAATACCCCCAAAAATGCCGGCACTTGGAAACGCTTCAGCCATCCCACCGTCAGCAGCAGGATAAAGCCCGGCGCCAGCAGGTAGAACTGCTCTTCTACCGCCAGCGACCACGTGTGCAACAGCGGCTGCGTCTCGGCAGCCGGCGCGAAGTAACCGGATCGGCCATTGAAGTAAAAATTTGAGTAGAATGCAGAAGCTGCAATCGCCGATCGGGAAAACTCGCGATAGTCCCGAGGGACCAGTACAAACCAGCCAATAATGATGGAAGCTAGAATCACAATCAGCAATGCCGGCATGATGCGCCGGATGCGCCGCTCGTAGAAGCTGGCCCACGAGAATGTGCCGCGGCTCACCTCGCTGACAATGATCGAGGTGATCAAGTAGCCGGAGATGACGAAGAACACGTCGACGCCGATGAAGCCGCCCGACACCACACCCAGATCGGCGTGGAAGATCAGCACCAGCAGCACGGCAACCGCGCGCAGACCGTCTATATCAGCGCGATAACGAAGTGTTGCGCTCATTCCCCCGACCCAAGCTGCGCAATCAGAAAGCGTCCCCGGGACTCATTACGCTGGAAATATTGACCTAAGCAACTGTGGCGATGGCCCCGTGCCACGATGCCAACAGGAAGCTCAGGGTATCACTGGCCTATCTGCCCGCGGCCATCCACCGCGTTCTGAACCGCGGACAACCCGGGCCGCAACCGATTGCCAGGGTTGTAACTTGCCGGCCGAGGCGTCATATTCCGGCCGGGAGGTTGGCGGCGGACGTAGCCCTCGCCAACCGGGTCAGATCCGGAAGGAAGCAGCCCTAACGATCAGGAGACGGGTCGTTCGTCAGCCTCCTGCGGCACGCGCCGCACCCGGAATCATCTGAGGCGCACGCGGTCGGGAACGGTCAAATCCGGCAGCGTTTCGCTCGGGGCCGCTCGCGGCGATTATCGCGCCGTTAGATTGCACGACCGAGCCTGCGTAATCCACGGGCGAAACCGGACGCCGATGGCCAACGACATACCACCGCCACACCAGCCTGCAGATGACGCCGACCAGCCGGGATTCCTCGATATGGGCGCGCCGGAAGGCACGGCGTCCGCGCCATATGTCGTTCTTGCTCGTAAGTATCGTCCGGAGACATTCACCGAACTGATCGGCCAGGACGCGATGGTGACGACGCTGCGCAACGCGTTCGCCGCCGACCGGATCGCCCAGGGTTATATGCTGACCGGCGTGCGCGGTGTCGGCAAAACCACCACGGCGCGCATCATTGCCCGCGCCCTCAACTATTCCAAGCCCGGCCTGCCCGATCGCCCGACGGTGGAGATCGATGGTTACGGCGAGCATTGCCTGCAGATCATCCAGAGCCGCCATCCCGACGTGCTGGAGATGGACGCCGCTTCCAACACCGGCGTCGACAACGTCCGCGAGATCATCGAGAACGCGCGCTACAAGCCACTCGTCGCACGCTACAAGGTGTTCATCATCGACGAAGTCCACATGCTGTCGAAGAACGCCTTCAACGCGCTGCTGAAAACGCTTGAGGAACCTCCGGCGCACGTCAAATTCATCTTCGCCACCACCGAAGTGCGCAAGGTTCCGGTGACCGTTCTGTCGCGGTGCCAACGCTTCGATTTGCGGCGCATCGACGTGCCGCTGCTGGCAGGCCATTTCAAATCCATCTCCGCCAACGAAAACGCCACCGCCGAGGACGATGCACTGACGCTGATTGCGCGGGCCGCCGGCGGTTCGGTGCGTGATGGCCTGTCGATCCTCGATCAGGCGATCGCCATGGGCGCGGGCAAGGTCACCGCGCCCGCAGTCCGCGCCATGCTGGGACTTGCCGATCGCGGCCGCATTTTCGACCTGCTCGAAGCTCTGCTGAGCGGTGCGGCAGCCGACGCCCTGCGTCAGCTCGATACCTTGCACAAGGATGGCGGCGATCCAACGCAGATCCTGGCCGATCTGTCGGAAGCCGTGCATGCCGCGACCCGCTGCAAGGTGATCGGTGCTGACGGCGCCGGCGAAGACCTGTCGTTGGAAGAGCGCCGCCGCGCAGGCAGCCTCGCCGAACGCCTCGCGGTTCCGGTGCTGACGCGCACATGGCAGATGCTGCAGAAGGGTCTGGAAGAAACCGCCCGCGCCGCCGCGCCTCTGCAAGCCGCCGAGATGGTGCTCATCCGCATCGCGCATGCTGCTGACCTGCCGTCGCCGGACGATCTCATCCGGCTGCTTGGAACAGGATCGCGCCCATCGTCCGCGCCTGCCGGGCAGGATCGCGCGCTGTCACATCACAGTGGTCCGCTGATGTCGGGCAATGCCGGTTTGGCTCCGACGGCCCACCAGCCGGTCAACCAGCCGCCACCGCTGCCGATGCCGCGCAGCTTTGCCGAAGTGGTGGCGCTTGCCGGCACCCATCGCGACCCGCGGCTGAAGGTGCACCTGGAAGAGAACGTCCGTCTGGTGCGCTTCGAGATTGGCCGTCTCGAAATCAATCTGCTCGAAGACGCGCCGCGCGGGCTTGCCGGTGAACTCGGCGAGAAGCTCGGCAAGTGGACCGGACAGCGCTGGATCGTAGCGCTCAGCCGCGAGCCCGGAGAGCCGCCGCTTGGCGAGATCGAACGCGCACGGGCCGCCAAGGAGGCCGAGGAACTCAAGCAGCATCCGGCCGTGAAATCGCTGCTCGATGTGTTCCCCGAGGCCGAATTGAAGGAGATCCGGCCACTGCAGCGCCCGCGCGACGACGAAAGCGCGGCGGGCTAGGACAGAACCAAACATGTGCGGCAGCGGTTGTGCTGACGCTCAACCGGAGAGGACGCGATGAGAGACCTTATGGGAATGATGAAACAGGCCCAGGAGCTGCAGGCCAAGTTTCAGCGCATGCAGGAGCAGCTCAGCGAGATGGAAGTCGACGGCCAGGCGGGAGCCGGACTGGTGCAGGTGACGCTGAACGGCAAGGGCGAAGTGCGCCGCTTGAAGATCGATCCGAGCCTGATGAAGCCGGACGAGACAGAGATCCTGGAAGACCTGATCATCGCCGGGATGCAGGACGCCAAGGCCAAGGTCGATTCCGCGACGCAGGCGAAAATGCAGGAACTGACCGGCGGACTGCCGCTGCCGCCCGGCCTGAAGCTGTTCTGATCGACCTGAGCAGCGCGCGCCGCAATGAGCAAGACAACCGCCGGGCCTGAAATAGAGCGACTGGTGCAGTTGCTGGGGCGATTGCCGGGTCTCGGCTTTCGCTCCGCGCGCAAGGCTGCGCTGGCGCTGCTCAAGCGGCGCCACGAACTGCTCCTGCCGCTGGCCGCCGCGCTGAACGATGCGGCGGAGAAGCTGGTCGAATGCCCCCAATGCGGTACCATCGACAGCATCTCGCCGTGCACGATCTGCCAGGATCCCCGCCGCGATCGCTCGATGATCGTGGTGGTCGAGGATATCGCCGATCTGTGGGCGCTGGAGCGCGCCGGTGTCGTCAACGCGCTGTATCACGTGCTTGGCGGACATCTTTCGCCGCTCGATGGCATCGGGCCGGAACGGTTGAACATCGGGCAACTCATCGCGCGCGCCGGTGATCCTGCGGTGAAGGAAATCCTGCTGGCGCTGAACGCCACGGTCGAGGGTCAGTCCACCGCGCATTACGTCACCGAACAACTTGAATCGACCGGCGTCGCAGTTTCGCGGCTGGCACAGGGTGTGCCGGTCGGCGGCGAACTCGATTATCTCGACGAAGGCACGTTGGCGGCCGCGATTAAGGCGCGCCGTCGCGTTTAGCAAGCTGGAGACAAACGTCATGCGCACGGTGACTTTGCTGAACGGCGACACAGTCCCCGCGCTTGGTCTTGGCACCTGGGGCATGGGCGAGCAGCGCGCGCGCAAGGCAGCCGAGGTCAAGGCGCTTCAGCTTGGCCTCGATCTCGGATTGTCGCTGATCGACACCGCCGAGATGTACGGCGAAGGCGGTGCGGAGGAAGTCGTTGCCGAAGCCATCGCGGGTCGCCGCGACAGCGTCTACGTCGTCAGCAAGGTCTACCCGCATAACGCGTCCGCTACCGGCGCAATCGCCGCTTGCGAACGCAGCCTGCGGCGGTTGAAAACGGATACGCTCGATCTCTATCTGCTGCACTGGCGCGGCAACATCCCGTTTGATGAAACCATCGGCGCGTTCGAGAAGCTGAAGCGCGACGGCAAGATCCGCGCCTGGGGCGTCAGCAATCTCGACGACGACGATATGGCGGAATTGCTGGAGGGCGCGCCACAGGACGCCTGCCTCACCGATCAGGTCTTGTATCATCTCG
>JAEZBU010000360.1 GCA_023426855.1 Pseudomonadota bacterium
AGTGCCGTACGTTGATCGGCTGGGCGGATAACGGCGCTCGACATGCCTCCCCCTCTGTGCTGAAGCGCGCTGACGAGGATGACCGTGAGATAGAAGCGTAAGGTGGCGTTTGACTTCGGTCAACGAACGCCGCAGCGCATTAACTTGCAAGGCTTCTTGGAACGATCCTCAAATATCACCATCGAATACTGCTTTTGATGATATTGCGTTCATCAAATTTAGAGTTGATTTTAATCAATTTAAATCTGCGCGATTTGGCTAAAAGCCAATCTTAGTCTGATGCGGAGGTTTGCGATGCGCCCCGACGAGATCGAAGAGATGCGCAAGCTATCTCTCTTTACAGGCGTGAATGAAACGCTGACTGACGAACTACTGCGCGCTTCGTACCTGCAGCGGTTCCCCGCTTACGTCGAACTCGCGCGTGAGGGCGATCCGGCCGACTTCCTGCACGTCGTGATCGATGGGCAGGTCGAGATTTTCTCGGCGTATCGTGACCGCGAGACGACCGTGTCCGTTCTCGGCCCGGGCCACAGCTTCATCGTCGCCGCAGTGATCCTGGACAAGGTCTACCTGAAGTCGGCTCGATCTCTGTCGCCTTCACGAGTGCTTCTGGTTCCGTCGGCCGCGGTGCGCAAGGTTTTTGCGGCTGACGGCGCTTTCACCCGCGCCCTGGCGCAGGAGCTCGCCCACGCCTATCGCGGATTGGTCAAGGAGCTGAAGAACCAGAAGCTGCGATCGAGCATGGAACGGCTGGCGAACTGGCTGCTCGCACAAGATCAGGAGACAGGCGGAACCGGTCATTTCGTGCTGCCGTTCGAGAAAAAGATCCTGGCATCGCGGTTAGGCATGGCGCCCGAAGTTCTGTCGCGAAGTTTCGCATCGCTTATTCCATACGACGTCAGCGTTCGGGGGACCACCGTCGAGATCCGTGACGTGGAAGCGTTGCGCAAACTGGCAAAGCCGGCTTCAACAATAGATGATCCACGCGTGTAAGGGCGAGAAGAAGTTGGAGCACGAATAACGGGCTCGCAGTCTGACGCGATTAGCACGCACACGTTGCATCCAACTGATCAAGGGAACACTGCTGGCGCAGGCGGCTCGATTCTGGGTGCTGCCCCGAGATGGTCGCGTGTGGTTTTGGCGAAATGCGTCAGGATCAAATAGTTGAGCGCAAAGAACTCGTGGAGACTGTCCACCAGATACGGCATCAGCACGATGCCTCCGCCATCGGGCCGCCTGACCAGACCTTCGCTTTCGGCCTCCTTCAGGAGCTTGCCAACGTGCGCCCGCGAGGCGTTGATGCTGCGCGCGAGCTGAGAAATCGAAACGGAAGCGGCATACTGCGGGCCGAGATCGTCCTCGTTGTCCGCGGTCAGACACGCAAAGAGAAGCATCAGCCCTCCGTTATGATCGGCAAAACGGCGGAGGGCCGGAGCATGATCGATGAAGCGGAAACCTGCGCAATAGTACGCGCTGATGAGGCGGACGACACCGCGTACGAACTCCGGCTGGCCGAGCATTCCTAGGGCTTGTGTGGCATCCGGGAGAAGCGCCGCCGCCGGTGCCAAGTGGCAACGCCAGCGCTTGCGCAAATTCGCGATGAGTTTCTCGGTCGGCACCAATTCCCTGAGACGCCGGTCTCTTGCTCCCGGCGCACGTTCGATGTATCCGGCGATTTTCATGAGAGTGAGCACCGCGTCGGCCCGCGTTGCGCTACAAATCCCTTGCGCCTTGCACATCTCTTTCAACCGTCCTGGCGTAAGACCGCCGGTGCCGGCGTCACCGTGCCGAAAGTGAAGGTCAAGCGCGAACAGCGAGACGAAGAAGCGTCCGCGATCGCTGATGATCAGGTTGAGAATGCGATTGCCTTCGTAGACGTCCAGGAGCATTCCCGCCGTCTGACGTACTGCGGCGGGAAACGCAGGGTCCGCCTTTAAGTTGGCGCGCCTCTCCGGCGACACCGGCCCGGTCTCCGATAGCAGTGCATCAACGTGACGGCGCGTGATTGCGCGAGACCAAGGCGCGGAGACGGTGCCGCATGCCGATCGTCGCGCCGTATCCGACTGTTTTTCTACAGTTGATCTCACGTCGCTCCCCGTTAACAAACACGCCTGAGCTTGGAAGATGGACCGCGACACGTCGATGCGTGCGCGCGAGATGGGCTTTGCTGTCATTGTCGACAGTGTGGGGGAAAATACAATGACCGATCGACAGGACGTTAGCAGACGAACTGCCTTGAAGTTGGGCCTGGCGGGCGCTGCCGCAGCAGGCGTTGCGAGCCGCGATACGGAAGCCGCAACCAAAGCTTCGAGCGGGAAAGCCGGGCGCCGGCCGAACATACTGTTCCTTCTTGTGGACGAGCAGCGCTATCCAACGGTCTACGAGAGCGAGGCGCTGCGCCAGTTCCGCAAGACCAATCTGCCTGTCCAGTCTGCCTTGGCGGACAAGGGGTTGACATTCGAACGGCACTACATCGCGTCCGTCGCGTGTGTGCCGAGCCGCACCTCTCTGTACACGGGGCACTACCCCTCGCTGCACGGCGTCGCCAACACCGATGGCGCAGCCAAAGCTGCGAACGATCCCGAGATGCACTGGCTGCTACCAGGCTCGGTGCCGACCATCGGACACTATCTGCGCGCCGGGGGCTACCGAACATACTGGAAGGGCAAATGGCATGTGCATGAAGCGGATCTGAAGGTGCCGGGCACGGAGACCGTGATCACGAGCCACGACGCAAACGGCTTCACCGATCCGGAAAAGGAGAAGACATACCTGAAGGCCAATGTGCTCGATCCTTATGGGTTCGAAGGCTGGGTGGGACCGGAGCCGCACGGCTCCGATCCGCTGCGCTCCGGGTCGTCCGCAGCAAAGGGCAAGCAGGGACGCGATCCCGCAATCTCAGCCGAGGTCGTAAGGCTGATCCAGGACCTCGATGCCGCGAAGGACGACGCCCCCTGGTTCATCATGGCCTCGTTCACGAATCCGCACGACATCGCGCTCTGGGGTTTCTTCACCAACCTCGCGGCGAGGGCGCAGGATCAGTACGATTTCAGCATTCCAGACCACGTGCCTCACGATGTGTTCGACCAGACCCAATTCGCCAAGACCCGGCGGGAAAAGCTCGACAAGAAGCC
>JAEZBU010000375.1 GCA_023426855.1 Pseudomonadota bacterium
CCTGGCATCTCGTGCTCGCGGGCGGTGCGATGTCGCTTGCGGCCTACGCTATCGCAATCTGGGCGATGAGCGTGGCGCCGATCGCGCTGGTCGCGGCATTGCGTGAGACCAGCGTTCTGTTTGCCGCGCTGATTGGGATCGTGTTCCTGCGCGAACGCGTCACTGCGATCCGCATCCTCGCCGGATGTGTGGTGGTAGGCGGGCTGATCCTGCTCCGCGCGCACTGACGACGCGGGACCGCGCCGGCATCCAACCGAATGCGCTGGATGCAGGTGGTTGTTGCGTCATGCAGGCTTGCTGTCGGCTTCCGATGCCAGCATTGCGTGCCTGCTGGCTTGCTCCTCGCGGCTCCCCTCGCGAAGCCGGCTTTCGCGCAATTCGCCCGCAGCCTCCAGGATCGGATAGGCCACCGACGTCAGGTGCGAGTTGATGCGCTTGAGGTCGCGGATGATGTCGAGATGGATTGAACTGGTCTCGATCGACTCGGCGCGGCCTTGTTTCAGGCGCTCGAAATGACGATCCGCAGCCTCGAACTCGTTGGCGCGCATGGTGGTCTTGACCTGCAGCAGGCGCCGCGCCAGCACCACGTCACGGGTGGCGAACACGTTGAGTGCCAGCCGCATGTTATCGGCAACCTGGCCGTGAAACCGCTTCAGTTCGGCGAGGCCTTCGGAAGAGAACGAGTAGCGCTTCTTGATCTTCTTGGCGGCGAGTTCCATCAGGTTCTTGTCGATGATGTCGCCGACGTGCTCCAGATTGGTGGTGAACGTCAGGATCTCGACGTAGCGCCGCGATTCCTCCTCGCTCATGTTCGCCTTGGAGGCGCGGATCAAATACAGTTTGATGGCTTCGTACAGCGCATCGACGTCGTCGTCGGCTTTTTCCAATTCCTTGACGACCTTCATATCGCTGCCCTCGATGGCGGTCAGCGACTTGCGCAGCATCTCCAGCACGATATCGCCGACGTGCAGCGTCTCGCGCATGGCGCAGCCGAGCGCTTCGGAGGGCGTGTCCAGTACGCTGGCTTCCAGATGCTGGGCGACGGCGCGACTGGGCGCTTCAGTTGGTGGTGGCAGGATCCACGTCACCAGTCGCGACAGGAGGCCAAGCAGGGGCAGGAAGAGGATCGCGACGGCAATGTTGAACAGGGTGTGGAAGTTCAGCACCAGACGTGCCGGATCGGCGCTGATATGGCCGAGCAGGCTCGCCATATAGCCGAGCGCGGGAACCATGGCGATGGCAACGATACCGCGCGCCAGCAGGTTGCCGAGCGGAACGCGGCGCGCGGCCACTGGCGCTCCGGTCAACGCCGTGAATGGCGCGATGGCGCCGCCGATGTTGGCACCGAGCACCAGCGCCAGCGCCAGCGTTGGGGCGATGGCGCCGCCAACAGCCAGAGACAGAATGAACAGGATCACGGCGAGGCTGGAATGCGCCACCCAGGTCAGGATGGCGGCGACCAGTACCGCGATGGTTGGCTCGCTGCCCAGTGCATAGAGCACCATGGTTACGGTCGGACTGTCGCGCAGCGCGCCGGACACCGTGCCCAGCACGGTCAAGGCCAGCAGGACCAGTGCGAGCCCGATCGAGATGCGGCCGATGCTCTTGGCGCGGTCACCGTCGGCGACGCTGAACATGACGACGCCGAAGATCATTGCGGCTGACCACAGCCACTTGATGTCGAATGCGAAAATCTGGGCGACCAATGTGGTTCCGACGTCCGCGCCGAGCATGATCGCGAGCGCCATCGGCAGCGTGATCAGTCCACGTCCGGCGAAGGATGAAAGGAGCAGGGCAGTCGCGGTCGCGCTTTGCAGGATGCCTGCAGCGCCAACGCCCGCGCCGAATGCCGTGACGCGGTTTTGGGTCGCCCGGGTCAACAGCGCGCGCAACGGCGCGCCGAATGCACGGGTCAGGCCCGTGCGGACCATCCGCACACCCCATAGCAGGAGTGCAACGCCGCCAAGCAGCGTCAGAAGCAGCTCGCTTCCAGCCATTTGTCTCCGCTTCTCCCAGGGACCGCAGTTCGCCGCGACTCAGCACGCCGCGCAATCATGACAGTTATGTGACAGACTAAGCCTGTTTGAATGAACGCTGAAATCACAATTTCGATCCGGATTGCGTAGGTTCGGTGAGCCAACGCCGGCGATGCGCGAGCAGCCGCGCCGTCTCCAGGAACCGGGCGATGGAGCCGAGACTGCGGCGTTCCGAGAGGCAGATGGCGTATTCGCCGACCGACATGTCAGCACCCTGAATGGGTATCGCCGTCATGCGTGTATCGCGACCCACCTCACTGGCAAACGCGAGGCCGATGCCGAATCCGGCTGCCACGGCTTCGGCGACCGCCTCTCGCGTCGCGACGTCGAAAACCTGGCCAGTGCGGATTCCGGCGGCCTTGAGCTGGGTTTCGGCCACCTCGCGCGTGATGGAGCCACGCTCACGGATCACCAGGTCGCGACCGGCCAGGTCTGCGAGGCGAAGCCGCTTGCGGGCGGCCAGCGGATCTTTCGTCGGCACCAGGAGCACCAGTCGATCCTCGCGGCTCTTTACCGCGAACAATCTGGGGTCGGTTGTCAGCCGCGCCATGATGCCGAGGTCGGCGTCGTTGGACAGAACGCGTGCGGTGACGGCGGCGGAATTATCGATGTGCAGCGAAAAGCTCAGCGGTGCGGTGGACTTCTTCAGTTCGGCCAGGACCGGGAGAACATGCACGGCGCTGTCCGCGGCAATGCGCAGGTGTCCGCGGGACGGTGACTTGCTCGACGCCAGCACACGCCCGACCTCGTCCATGGCTTCGGCAAGCTTGCGGGTGGCCGCGAACAACTCCTGGCCGGCGGCGGTGAGCCGGATGCCGCGTCCGCCGCGTTCCAGCAAAGGCACTCCGGCCGTGCGTTCAAGCGCGCTAACCTGAGCAGACAAGGTCGGTTGGCTGACGCCGCCCATGCGCGACGCCAGCGTAAAGCTGCCGGCAGCAGCAACCTTATGAAAGGCGAGGACGTGATTCAGATTCATAGACGTGATCTATAGATCCAATCGAAGGCGTATATTGGATCAATACCTTATTTGAAGCTAGGCTCCGTTTCCAGCACAACAACACATGCACTGGAGACCTTGTTCATGGCCGGCACACGCGCGCTCTCCGAGACCGGTGATCCGCTGCTGCTCACCCCCGGACCGCTGACCACCGCGAAGTCGGTGAAAGAGGTCATGGTTCACGAC
>JAEZBU010000381.1 GCA_023426855.1 Pseudomonadota bacterium
AGCGGTGCGCAGTTGGTGGGCTGAACAGCGAACAGGCGCGGCAGCCGCGCAATCTGGCCGGCGCGCAGCAATTCCGAAAAGCCGATATCGCAGCCCAGCACATTGCTGCCAGCGCCGGTCGGGATGATGATGTTGTCCGGCGCCTTGAAGTCGAGATCCTCCCACAGCTCGTAAGCCAGCGTCTTGGTACCTTGCAGGAAGAACGCCTGCCAGTTGTGGCTGGCGTAGAAGATCTCATCTGCCTGCCGCACCGCTTCGTCCGCGGTGGCTTGGCGCGTGCCGGGCACAAGTTCGACATCGGCGCCGTAGGTGCGGGTTTGGACGATCTTGGCGGGCTGGGTCGAGGCCGGAACCAGGATCTTCGAGCCGATCCCGGCCGCGGCCGCATAGCCCGAAATCGCCGCGCCGCCGTTGCCCGAGCTGTCTTCCAGGATGCGTTTGACACCTTGCTGGCGCAGCACCGAAACCATGACGCTGGCGCCGCGATCCTTGAAGCTGCCGCTCGGCGCGAACCATTCCAGCTTGAACAGCGCAGGGACACCATTCCAGGAGCGCTGGACTAACGGCGTGCAGCCTTCGCCCATGGTGACCGGATCGGTCACTGTCAGCGGCAGCGCCGCGCGATAGCGCCAGAGCGATCGTGTCGTGGTATCGATGTCATTGCGGCCAATGCCGGGCAGATCGGTGATCATCAAAGGCGCGCCGGTATCGGATCGCCAGCGCGGCACGTCGAGCGGATAGGTCTGGCCTGTCAGCGGATCGACGTAGGTGGCGGCTGCACCGGTCTTAACGTTGGCCATCTGATGTCCTTGGCTTTGCAACTTGCGTAGGCGACGAGTACGACGAGGCTCACGGTTAGCCATATCAGGTGCTATCGTCAGCCTCTATCATGCACTGATACGACAAACCGAGCCGTTCCATGGATATCCGCCAGCTTCAGTACCTTGCCGCGCTCGCGCGCGAGAAGCATTTCACCCGGGCGGCCAAGGCCTGCAACGTCACGCAGCCGACGTTGTCCGGGCGTATACGTCAGTTGGAGCAGGAGCTGGGCGTACCGATTGTTGAGCGCGGGCAGCGTTTCCACGGCCTGACCACCGAAGGCGAGCGGGTGCTGAAATGGGCGCACGCCATTCTCGACAACTGGTCGTCGCTGGAACAGGAAATCGCCAAGCTGCGCAATACCAAGGGCACGCTGCTGGGGCGGTTGTCGCTCGGCGTGATCCCGGCAGCTTTGCCCATGGCGGCGCTGATCAGCAAGGCAATCCAGGACCGCCATACCGGCATCGAACTGACGGTGCTGTCGCAGAGCTCAGTCGAAATCCTGCGCAATCTGGAGGATTTCTCGATCGACGTCGGCCTCACCTATCTCGACAACGAGCCGATCGAAGGGATGCGCGCGGAGGCCATCTACATGGAGCGCTACTGCCTGCTGCTGCGGGCGGACCATGAATTGGCAAGCCAGAAAACGATCACCTGGGCCGAGGCGGCGAAGCAGCCATTGTGTCTTTTGACGCCCAACATGCAGAACCGGCGCATCATCGACCGTGCCTTTCGCACCGCCAACAGCAAGCCGACCCCGCGCTTGGAGACCAACTCGGTCATCAACTTATGCTCGAATGTTCATTTAATGGGGCTGGCGAGTATCGTTCCGGAGTATTTCCTGCAAATCCTCGGCCCGATGTCGGATATCCGGGCCGTTCCGCTCGTCAACCCGATTGTCGAGCACTCGGTCGGGCTGGTGGCAGTCGATCGAGATCCGGTATCGCCGCTGGTCTCAGCGGTTTTCGAATGCGCCCACGCGCTTGAGATCCCCTCGATAGCTCCTCGCTGATGGTGCGGTGCATCATTGCGGGCGTCGATGAGGCAATCAGAACAACCGATTGGAGCGCGTGCCGTCTTCTGCGCATGGTGATACCTTGGAATGACTCGAATGTGAGTACCGATGGTCGAGACAGCCGCAGAAGCAGCAAGCCAGATCGCAGCCGAGCACGGCAACAGGCCGGATGCTCTGATTGAGATCTTGCACCAGATCCAGCATGACCTTGGCTGCGTGCCCGAGGAGACAATCCCCGCGCTCGCCCATGCCTTGAACCTTTCGCGTGCGGAAGTTCATGGCGTAGTGACGTTCTATCACGACTTCCGGCGCGAGCCGGCCGGCCGGCATGTGCTGAAACTGTGTCGGGCCGAGGCCTTCCAGTCGATGGGCTCCGATGCGCTGGTCGCCCATGTCGAGGCGCGGCTCGGGGTGACCTGCGGCAGCACCAGCGCCGACGGCCGCGTCACCTTCGAAGCGGTGTACTGCCTGGGCCTGTGCGCCACCGCGCCGTCGGCCATGATCGACGGCAAGATTGTCGGTCGCCTCAACGCGTCGAAACTCGACAAGATGCTCAAGGAGGCGGGGGCATGACAGTTCGGGTTTTCATACCGAAGGATGCGGCTGCCATCGCGGTCGGTGCCGATGACGTGGCCGCCGCCGTGCAGCGCGCTGCGATCAGCGCCGGCAAGGTCGTCGAGATCGTGCGCACCGGATCGCGCGGCATGCTGTGGCTGGAGCCGCTGGTCGAGATCGAGATCAACGGAACGCGCCGCTACGGCCTGGGTCCGCTGGAACCGGGCGACATCGATAATACGCTGGCCACCGCGTTGCTGAGCGGCGATCTGCAGGCCATCCTTGCGCATCCGAAGTCGGTCGGCGCGATCGAGAAGATCGATTTCCTGACACGGCAAAAACGCCTGATGTTCGCACGATGTGGCGTCATCGATCCGCTGTCGCTGGCGGAGTATCGCGCACATAGCGGCTACAAGGGTTTGGAACGCGCGCTAACGCTGTCTCCGGCCGGGATTGTTGACGAGGTTACAAAGTCCGGCCTGCGCGGGCGCGGCGGTGCGGGTTTTCCGACCGGCATCAAATGGAAAACCGTTCACGATACGGCGGCACCGCAGAAGTATATCGTTTGCAACGCGGACGAGGGCGACAGCGGCACATTTGCTGACCGGATGATCATGGAGGGTGACCCCTTTCTGCTGATCGAAGGTATGACAATCGCCGGCGTCGCGGTCGGCGCCACGATGGGCTTCATCTACGTCCGCTCGGAATATCCGCACGCCATTGCCGCTTTGCGCAGCGCGATTGCGATTGCGCGAAATGCCCGTTTGCTGGGCCCGAACGTCGCCGACAGCGGCAAGGTGTTCGATCTGGAAGTGCGCGTCGGCGCCGGTGCCTACGTGTGTGGCGAGGAAACAGCGCTTTTGGAAAGCCTGGAAGGCCGTCGCGGCATCGTCCGCGCCAAGCCGCCATTGCCGGCGCATAAGGGGCTGTTCGCCAGCCCGACCGTCATCAACAACGTGCTGACGCTGACAACCGTGCCGTACGTGCTGGCTGAAGGCGCGAAAACCTATGCCGACTATGGTATGGGCCGGTCGCGCGGGACGATGCCGATCCAGCTTGCCGGCAACATCAAATACGGCGGGTTGTACGAGACCGCGTTCGGCGTGACGCTTGGCGAACTGGTCAACGACATTGGTGGCGGCACGGCGTCCGGTCGCCCGGTCAAGGCGGTGCAGGTTGGTGGGCCGCTGGGCGCCTATTTCCCACCTTCGATGTTCGACGCCCCATTCGATTACGAAGCTTTCACGGCCCGTGACGGTCTTATTGGGCATGGCGGCATCGTTGTGTTCGACGACACCGCGGATATGGCGCGTATGGCCCAGTTCGCGTTTGAGTTCTGCGCTATCGAGAGTTGCGGCAAGTGCACGCCCTGCCGCATCGGCTCGACACGCGGCGCCGAGACGATCGAGAAGATCATGGTTGGCGACAGCTCGGACGCCAATTTGGCGCTCGTCGCAGACCTCTGCAACACGATGAAATTCGGCTCGCTTTGCGCGCTGGGTGGATTCACCCCATATCCCGTTATGAGCGCGATCAAGCATTTCCCCGACGATTTCCGTCGCGCCTCCCGCATGCCACAAGCCGCGGAGTAAAAGAACAGCATGGCACTGGTTCACGAGATCGATTACGGAACGCCGGCTTCAACGTCGACGAAGACTGTGACGCTGACCATCGACGGCACAAAGGTGACGGTGCCCGAGGGCACCTCCATCATGCGCGCCGCCATGGAAATGGGCACGCAGATCCCCAAGCTGTGCGCTACCGACATGATCGATGCGTTCGGCTCATGTCGACTGTGCTTGATCGAGATCGAAGGCCGCAACGGTACGCCCGCGTCATGCACCACGCCGGTGGCGGAAGGCATCGTCGTCCGCACGCAGACGGACCGCCTGAAGCAGATCCGCCGTGGCGTGATGGAACTGTACATCTCCGACCATCCGCTCGATTGCCTGACCTGCGCCGCCAACGGCGATTGCGAGCTGCAGGACATGGCCGGCGCGGTCGGCCTGCGCGATGTGCGCTACGGCTATGACGGCGCCAACCACGTGTTCGCCAAGTCCGACGGCAAGCTCAACGACCAGTGGATGCCGAAGGACGAGACCAACCCGTATTTCACTTACGACCCGGCTAAGTGCATCGTCTGCAATCGCTGCGTCCGCGCCTGCGAGGAAGTGCAGGGTACGTTCGCTCTGACGATCGCCGGCCGCGGGTTCGACAGCCGCGTGTCGCCTGGTATGTCGGAGAACTTCCTCGATAGCGAATGCGTGTCCTGCGGTGCCTGCGTGCAGGCTTGCCCGACCGCGACGCTGAGCGAGAAGGCGCTGATCGAGATTGGCCAGCCCGAGCATTCCGTCGTCACCACCTGCGCTTATTGCGGTGTCGGCTGCTCGTTCAAGGCTGAAATGCGCGGCGAGGAAGTCGTGCGCATGGTGCCGTACAAGGACGGCAAGGCCAATCGCGGCCACTCCTGTGTGAAGGGGCGTTTCGCGTGGGGTTACGCCACCCACAAGGAGCGCATCCTGAAGCCGATGGTGCGCGACAAGATCACCGACCCGTGGCGGGAGACGACGTGGGAAGAAGCCATTGGCCGCATCGCCTCCGAATTCAAGCGCATCCAGTATCAATACGGCCGCGATGCCGTGGGCGGCATCACGTCGTCGCGCTGCACAAACGAGGAGACGTTCCTCGTTCAGAAGCTGATCCGCGCCGGCTTCGGCGTGAACAACGTCGACACCTGCGCCCGCGTTTGCCACTCGCCAACCGGCTACGGTTTGAAGACGGCGTTCGGCACCTCCGCTGGAACGCAGGACTTCGACTCCGTTGAGCATATGGACGTCGCACTGGTCATCGGCGCCAATCCGACCGACGGCCATCCTGTCTTTGCCAGCCGCCTCAAGAAGCGGCTGCGTCAGGGCGCGAAGCTGATCGTGATCGATCCGCGCCGCATCGACCTCGTGAAGTCGCCGCACATCAAGGCGGCGCATCATTTGCCGTTGCAGCCCGGCACAAACGTCGCGATGCTGACCGCACTGGCGCACGTGATCGTGACCGAAGGCCTCGTCGATGAAGCCTTCGTGCGCGAGCGTTGCGACATGAACGATTTCGCGGAATGGGCCGCGTTCGTCGCCGAACCGCGCCATTCGCCGGAAGCGGTTGAGCAGTACACCGGCGTCGATCCGGCCGAGATCCGCGCCGCCGCGCGCCTCTACGCCACCGGCGGCAATGCGGCGATCTACTACGGTCTCGGCGTCACCGAGCACAGCCAGGGTTCGACCACCGTCATGGCTATCGCCAATCTCGCGATGGCGACGGGCAACCTTGGCCGACCGGGCGTTGGCGTCAATCCGCTGCGCGGCCAGAACAACGTGCAGGGCGCGTGCGACATGGGTTCGTTCCCGCACGAACTGTCAGGCTATCGTCACGTTGCCGACGACGCCACGCGTACGATGTTCGAGACGCTGTGGGGCCGACCGATCAGCCCGGAGCCGGGTCTGCGCATTCCCAACATGCTGGACGCCGCCGTCGATGGTTCGTTCAAGGCGATCTACATCCAGGGCGAGGACATTTTGCAGTCCGATCCCAACACGCAACACGTTGCCGCCGGCTTGGCGGCGATGGAATGCGTTGTCGTGCACGATCTCTTCCTGAACGAGACCGCCAACTACGCGCACGTATTCCTGCCGGGTTCGACCTTCCTGGAAAAGGACGGCACTTTCACCAACGCGGAGCGTCGCATCCAACTCGTGCGTCGCGTGATGACGCCGCGCAACGGTGGCTACGCCGACTGGGAGGTCACTCAGCTGATCGCGCAGGCCATCGGGCTCGACTGGAACTACACGCATCCGAGCCAGGTTATGGACGAGATCGCCAAGTTGACGCCGTCATTCGCGGGTGTCAGCTTCGCCAAGATCGAGGAAATGGGCTCGGTACAGTGGCCGTGTAACGATGCAAACCCGCTCGGTTCACCGGTGATGCACATCAACGGCTTCGCCCGCGGCAAGGGCAAGTTCATGCTGACGGAGTACGTGCCGACGGATGAGCGTACGGGGCCGCGTTATCCGCTGCTGCTGACGACCGGCCGAATCCTGTCACAGTACAACGTCGGCGCCCAGACGCGGCGCACCGATAACGTGCTCTGGCATGAGGAGGATCGCCTGGAGATCAATCCGCACGATGCCGAGCAGCGTGGCGTCAAGGATGGCGATTGGGTCCGCATCGCCAGCCGTTCGGGCGAACTTGCGCAGCGCGCGCTGATCACCGACCGCGTGGCGCCAGGCGTGGTTTACACGACGTTCCACCACCCGCTCACCAACGCCAATATCGTGACCACGGATTATTCCGATTGGGCCACCAATTGCCCCGAGTACAAGGTCACGGCGGTCCAGGTCAGTCCGTCCAACGGTCCGACGGACTATCAGGAGGAATACGAGGCGTTCTCCGACCAGAGCCGCCGCGTGCTGACGGCGGAGGCCGCGGAATAGGCTGATGACGGAAGCGGTACATAGGGCGCGTTCGATCAAGGTCACGGCCGAGGGGGCCGTGGCGGTGGAGCGTTGCGTGCCCGAGGAAGTTCCGGTTGCACTCGTCTATGACGGCTCCACGCACGCGGTGATGATGGCATCTCCGATGGACTTGGAGGCGTTTGCGCTCGGTTTCAGCCTGTCAGAGCGTATCGTCGACAACCCGGACGAGATCCAGAATATCGAGGTCATCGACCAGGGTCGTGGCATCGAATTGCGCATGTGGCTGGCACCGGGCCGGTCTCGCGCGTTGGCCGAGCGTCGGCGCAGCCTGGCCGGACCGACAGGATGCGGCCTGTGCGGCATAGAAAGCCTGGAAGCCGCGGTGCAGGCGTGTCCGCGCGTAACCAGCGAACTTGCCGTGACTGAAAAGGATGTTCAGTCGGCGCTGAGCACGCTTATGCCCGCGCAACTTCTCAATCAACAGACGCGTGCCGTGCACGGTGCCGGTTTCTGGACGCGCAAGGACGGCCTCGTGGCGCTGAGCGAGGATGTCGGCCGCCATAACGCGCTCGACAAGC
>JAEZBU010000401.1 GCA_023426855.1 Pseudomonadota bacterium
GTGAGCAACAACGGAGCAGCCACGCGGTTCTGTAACGACGAAGTAGGACCGAAGGCTTACAACAACGTAACCATCATTGGTGGGGGCGCCTGGGGCACTGCTCTGGCGCTGACGGCACAGCGGGCCGGACGCCGCGTGACCATGTGGGCGCGAGAAGCGTCCGTTGTCGAGAGCATCCAGCAGACGCGCCGCAATCCGTTTCTCGGCAGTGTCACATTGCCGGAAGAAATCGTCGTCACGAACAACCTGGAAACGGCGCTTTCAGGTAGCGAACTGGTCGTTGTGGTCGTGCCATCGCAGCATTTGCGCAATATGGCGCGACGCATCGAACGTCAGTTGGCTGCCAATGTTCCGGTTGTGATTTGCAGCAAGGGTGTCGAGGCTGATACCGGGCAGTTGATGAGCGAAGTAATTGCCGACGAGATGGACGGCCGGGCAGCGGCTGTTCTGTCTGGTCCCACTTTCGCTGCGGAAGTGGCCGAGAACCAGCCGACTGCGGTCACTGTTGCTGCGCCGTTGCAGGGCCGCAGCTTCGACAAGGATCATCTTGCGTCTCGTATTGCGGTGACGTTCGCGACGCCGACGTTCCGGCCATATCTGTCCGCGGATGTGACGGGCGTCGAAATCGGCGGCGCAGTCAAGAACGTGCTCGCGATTGCGTGCGGAATTGCCGCCGGACGTGGCATGGGCTCCAATACGCGCGCCGCGATCATCACACGCGGCCTGGCGGAAATCATGCGGCTCGGTCGTGCGCTGGGTGCGAGGGCGGAGACGCTCTCCGGCCTGGCCGGTGCCGGCGATCTGATGCTGACGTGTTCAAGTGAACAGTCGCGCAATTTTTCATTCGGCAAGGCGCTTGGCGAGGGAAAACGTCCGTCATTGCGCGATGATGGTCCGGTCGTGGAGGGTGTCGCGAACGCGCGCTCGGTCGTGCAGCTTGCGACCGCCGTCGGCGTCGAAATGCCGATCTGCACTGCGGTTGAACGTGTATTGCGCGGAGAGGCGGTGGATCACGCGATCCAAAGCCTGATGACGTCGGATTTGCGGGCTGAGTCGCACGTCCACGAAGATGGTCCCCGTATTCCCAACCCGGCCCGTCAGCGGCTGGAGGAGCGTGTTCCGGTATGACGGTGGCGCGACTGGTACTGGCCACTGATCTCGACGGAACATTCCTGGGTGGAAGCAGCGACGATTGCAGGTCTCTCTACGCGCACCTCAGCGCCCGCGATGACGTGATGCTGATTTTCGTGACGGGCCGCGACATCGCGTTTATCGCGGAACTGATCCGTTCGCCGGGTATGCCGCGACCGGACTACATCATCGGCGATGTCGGCACCTCGATCTACGACGGCGCCACGTTCGAGCCGGTCGCTGCGCTGGAAGCGCCGATCGCCGCGCAATGGAACAACGCCAATGCGCGCGTCGTGGACATGCTGCATGGAGACCCCGGCCTGAAATTGCAGGCGACGCCTTTTCGCCATCGCGTCAGCTACGATTATCAGCCGTCGGATCTGTCGCAGCAAAGCGTGGCTAAAGTCGAGGCAGCGGGATTTGATTGTTTGTTGTCCGCCGACAGGTTTTTCGACGTTTTGCCCAAGGGCGTTTCCAAAGGGCCGACACTGACCAGGCTCGTTGCCGCGCTGGGCCTTGATGCCGAAACCGTTCTGGTTGCCGGCGACACGATGAACGATCTGTCGCTTTTCCAGACCGGGTTCAAAGGCGTTGCGGTCGGAAATCGCGAACCGCGGCTGACAGAAGCTGTCCGGGATATGCCGAACGTCTATTGCAGCACTCTACCGGGAGCTGCGGGCATTTCGGACGCTATACGTCATTTTAGATTTGAGGGGGATCGAAGGCATGAGAAAATCATCCCTGGTGATCGTTTATCACCGCCAACCGAATGAAGAAGTCATCGTCGATGGCCGTGTCGTCTATCGGAGCCACAAGAGCCCTAACGGCATTGTTCCCACGCTGAAAAGCTTCTTCCATCGGCTGCCACCCGAAGCCGGTGCCTGGGTTGCCGGAAAAGTTTGCGATCCCGAAAACGACACGGATTTCGAGCGGATCATCCACGTCGAAGATCCGAACGGCGGCTACGTCGTCTCGCGCCTGCCTTTGACCGCCGAGCAGGTGGAGAGCTTTTATCATGTCACCTCGAAAGAGGCGCTGTGGCCAATCCTCCATTCCTTCCCGAGCCTGTTTCAGTACAACAACGTGGATTGGGCGACATTCCGTGAGGTGAACAGGCTGTTTGCCGAAGCCGCCGCCGCGCAGGTGGAAGACGACGGACTTGTCTGGGTGCACGACTATAACCTCTGGCTTGTTCCGGCTTATCTGCGCCAGCTCAAGCCGGATGTCCGCATCGCGTTTTTCCATCACACACCGTTTCCCGGGCCGGACGTGTTCAACGTGCTGCCATGGCGCCGTGAGATTATCGATAGCCTGCTCGATTGCGATCTGGTCGGGTTTCACATTCCCCGCTACGCCAAGAATTTCGCCGATGTCGCCCGCGCCTTGAACCAGGCGGAGGTCGAGAGTGTGGAGCCGGTCGAGGATGGGCTGTCGCCGTCCGGCACGGCGCTGTCGGAGCCCGAAGTGCCAACGAGCATTCGTACGCCACAGCGAACCGTGCGCGTGGGCGTTTCGCCGGTCGGCACCAATCCGGCCCTGGTGGAAGGTTATATCGGATCGGAAGAGAACCAAGCGCTGCAACAGCAGTTATTGGAAGAACTCGGTGGACGCCGGCTGCTCATGACGGTCGGGCGCACAGACTACACGAAGGGCATGATCGAATGCCTTCATGCCTTCGAACGGCTTCTGGAGCGGCGTCCTGAGATGATCGGTGACGTAAAGATGCTGGTGACCTCTGTCCGCGCCGCTTCGACCATGAAGATCTACGAGGAAACGCAGCGGGAGATCGAAGGACTGGTTGGACGCATCAACGGGCGCTTCTCGAAGCTCGACTGGACGCCGGTGGTGCTGTTCTCCAATGCAATTCCATTCGAACGCCTGGTTGCCTATTTCCGGATCGCGGATGTGTGTGTGACGACGCCGTTGCGCGACGGATTAAACCTTGTCGCGAAGGAATTCGTGGCGGCAAAGAAAGGGCGGGGCGGAACACTGATCCTGTCCGAGTTTGCCGGCTGTGCTGTGGAATTGCCGCAAGCGATCCTGACCAATCCCTATTCGAACCGGGATATGGACCGCGCTCTCGATGAGGCGATCGACATGCCGGAGGCCGAGGCGCTGGACCGGATGGCCGCGATGAACAAGGTCGTTCACCACTACGATCTGGAACGCTGGGCTGGCCAGGTCGCTAAACAGTTTGACGGGATCTCATCAGCGTCCGGCGGTTTGAAATCGCAGGCCGCGGCATGAAACGCGCGCTGATCGCTGGTGTCCTGCTTGTTGCCTGGGTGTTGAGCCCGGTAGCGCGGGCGCCAGCCTCAGCGGCGACTCTCTCGATCTCGTGCGGTGCGCTCGGCGTAGAGCTCCAGTTGTGCACCGAAGCCGTTCAGGAATGGCAGAGCAAAACCGGCAACACGGTCAGGATCATCACGACGCCGAATTCGTCGACGGATCGGCTTGCGCTCTACCTGCAGATGCTGGCCTCCGGCACGGACGAGATAGACGTGCTGCAAATCGATGTGGTGTGGGCCGGTGTTCTGGCGAGCCACCTTGCTGATCTTGGCCCGTACGTCGGCGATGCGCCCGCGAGCCACTTCCCATCGCTGATCGAGAATGACACCGTCGAAGGCCGTCTCGTGGCCATGCCGTGGTGGACCGATGTCGGCGTGCTTTATTACCGGAAAGATCTGCTCGATCGCCATGGCATCGCGCTGCCGCAGACGTGGCAGGACATGACGGCGGCCGCGAAGGCGGTGCAGAGCGCTGAGCGAGATGCGGGAAACGCGCGGCTGTGGGGTTTTGTTTTTCAGGGCAAGGCGTATGAGGGGCTGACCTGCAACGCGCTGGAATGGATCGACTCCTTCCGCGGCGGCACGATCGTTGATGCCGAGGGGCGCATCACGATCAACAATCCGCGTGCCGTGGAGGCACTGTCGCTGGCGGCAAGCTGGGTTGGCGATATCTCACCCAAGGGCGTGCTGAACTACGACGAGGAAACTGCCCGCGGCGTGTTTCAGACAGGCAACGCGGTATTCATGCGCAACTGGCCTTACGCCTGGGCACTCGCGCAAGGCCATGACAGCCCGGTGCGGGACAAAGTCGGCGTCATGCCGCTGCCGCGCGGCGGATCGGACGGGCAGGGATCCGGAACGCTGGGTGGCTGGCATCTCGCCGTGTCCCGCTACTCCAAGCATCCTGAGGAGGCCGCTGATCTCGTCGCATTCCTGACCAGCGCGGAGCAGCAGAAGAAGCGTGCGATTGCTGCGTCCTACAACCCGACAATTCCGGCGTTGTACGACGACCCCGAGATTCTCGCGGCCAATCCATTCTTCAAAACTTTGCTTGATCCGTTGCGCAATGCAACGGCGCGTCCGTCACGCATCGCAGGGCCGCACTACAACCGCCTTTCGAGCGACTTCTGGCGGGCTGCACACGACATCCTGGCCGGCGCGCCCGCGCAAGCGCGGATTGATCAACTGACGCAGGAACTGGATCGGCTCAAATACAGGGCGGGCTGGTGATGCGGCGAGATCGCTCCATCTCATCTGCGCGGACCCGTGCCGCATGGATGTTCCTGGCGCCGATGCTGTTGGTACTGGTCGTCGTTGCCGTGTGGCCGCTGGCACGGACGATCTATTTCAGTTTCACCAACGCGACGCTGGTCGATATGAGCCGGTACAGCTTTGTCGGCCTGTCCAATTATCTCGCCTACGACAATGGCCGCTGGTATGGCGTGCTGAGCGATCCGCAATGGTTCCTGGCATTGCGCAACACGCTTATTTTTGCGGTCATTTCCGTATCGTTGGAGACGATCCTCGGCGTATTGATTGCCGTACTGCTCAATGCGCAGTTTCCCGGCCGGGGCCTGATGCGCGCCGCCATGCTGGTGCCGTGGGCGATTCCGACAGTGGTGTCGGCCAAGATGTGGGGCTGGATGTTGAATGACCAGTTCGGTGTCATCAACGATGCCTTGCTGAAGATCGGCGTCATTTCCGAGCCGGTGGCGTGGCTCGCGGATCCAACGCTGTCGATGGCCTCGATCATCCTGGTCGATGTGTGGAAGACGACCCCGTTCGTTGCGCTGCTGGCGTTGGCGGCCCTGCAAATGGTGCCCAAGGATTGCTATGAGGCCGCGCGCGTGGATGGCATCCATCCGGTGCGGGTTTTCTTTCAGGTGACACTGCCGTTGATCGCGCCGGCATTGGCCGTCGCAGTCATTTTCCGCCTGCTCGATGCGATGCGGATGTTCGATCTCGTCTACATCATGACTGGCGCGACCGACGCGACCATGACGCTGTCGGTCTTTGCCCAGCGTGAACTGGTTGGCTTTCAGGATGTCGGCTACGGCT
>JAEZBU010000014.1 GCA_023426855.1 Pseudomonadota bacterium
TGCACGACGTCGAGCCGTCTCATCTTCGCGCCGACCGGCTGACGACTGCGGTTGCTGGTCTGCTGCGCTGGCGGCCGGTGATGTCGGCCGGCGCGCCGACATGGCGCTGGCAGGTGTTCGCCGCAACCATCGCGCTGGGCCTGACCATCGGCGGCATCGCGACCGCGCCGGATGTGGTCTACCACGCGGTGCTGATGGCGCTGACGGCGGCGTTTCTGCCGATGGTGGTGCTCCGGCTCGCTATTCTCGTTGCCGGCATCTGGCCGTTACCCGCGATTCCGCGAGATGCGCGCGTTCCTGATGCCGAGCTGCCCGTCTATACGCTGCTGGTGCCTATGTTCCGCGAAAGCGCGGTCCTGCGCCAACTTGTCGACGCCATATCGAAGCTCGACTATCCGCACGCCAAGCTCGATGTTCTGCTGGTGCTGGAAAGTGTCGATGTGGAAACCCGCGCGGCTGCCGCGGTGCTCGATCTGCCGGGTTTCATCCGCGTCATCGTGGTGCCGGATCGCCAGCCGCGCACCAAGCCCAAGGCGCTGAATTACGCGCTGAAGTTTGCGCGCGGCGATTTCGTGGTGGTGTTCGACGCCGAGGACATGCCGCAGCCGGATCAATTGCGCCGCGCGCTGGCGACGTTCCGCGCCAGCAACGCCAACACGTTTTGCCTGCAGGGCCGGCTCAACATTCACAACACGCATGATGGCTGGCTGGTTCGGCAATTCGCGCTGGAATACGCGGTGTTGTTCGGCCTGACGTTGCCGGGGCTGGTGCGCCTCAACCTGCCGGTTCCGCTCGGCGGCACGTCCAATCACTTTCCGCGGGCAGTGCTCGAACGCTGGAGCGGTTGGGACCCGTTCAATGTGACGGAGGACGCGGATCTGGGCATCCGGCTGCGGCGTACCGGTGGACGCATCGGCATGCTGGACTCGGTGACCTGGGAAGAAGCGCCGGAGAGGTTCGGTGTCTGGCTGCGGCAGCGCACGCGTTGGCTCAAGGGGTGGATGCAAACCTACCTCGTGCACAATCGCCAGCCGATCCAGCTCTGGCGCGATCTCGGTCCGGCGGCGTTTATCGGCTTTCATCTCTATTCGGGCGGCTTGATCCTGTCGGCGCTGGTGTTTCCGATCTTCTGCACGCTGGCCGTTGTGGATTTGTGGCGTGGCTACTGGCTGTCAAATTTCCATACGCCGGTTGAACGCATCGTTTGGGCGATCGCAGTGTTCAATCTGGCGACGGCTTATGTCGGTTCCGTCGTAGCGGCTTGGATTGCGGCGTGGCGCATGGGCAGCATGCGCTTGGCGTTGGGCGCTTTTCTGATGCCGGTCTACTGGCTGCTGATCTCGCTGGCGGCCTATCGCGCGCTGTTCCAGCTCATGACCTCGCCGTAACGCTGGGAGAAGACAGAGCACCGGCCGCGGACGTCTCGCGTTCGGATAGGATGACCGCCGTGATGCCCTCCGCTACTGTGGCAAGTCCGCGATAGACGGCTCATCACCCGTTGCCGAAGGGTGAGATAAGGGAGGCCACGTGACCGGATTTGTGCTCGCCATCGACCAGGGAACCACCTCGTCGCGCGCCATCGTGTTCGACGCCGCCTATCGCGTGCGTGGCGTCGGTCAGCAGGAATTCACGCAGCACTTCCCGCGCTCGGGCTGGGTCGAGCATGATCCACACGACCTGTGGCGTACGACGGTCGAGACCATACGAACTGCGCTGGCTGAAGCGGGCGTCGAGGCATCTCAGATCGCGGCGGCGGGCATCACCAATCAGCGCGAGACGACGCTGTTGTGGGATCGCGCAACTGGCGCGCCGGTGGGCCGCGCCATCGTGTGGCAGGATCGGCGGACCGCTGATCGGTGCGCCGAGTTGAAAGCCGATGGCCTTGAGCCGGATGTCACCGCGCGCACGGGTTTGCTGCTTGATCCCTACTTCTCCGGCACCAAGCTGGCGTGGATGCTCGACACCATCGACGGTGCGCGCGTGAAGGCCGAGCGCGGTGAACTGGCATTCGGCACGGTCGATAGCTGGCTGATCTGGAACTTGACTGGCGGCAAGGTGCACGCCACCGATGCCACCAACGCCTCGCGCACGCTGCTCTACAATATCGCGCGCGGCGCGTGGGACGACGAGTTGTTGCGGATGCTGCGCATTCCGGCTGCTGTGCTGCCCGAGGTCAAGGATTGCGGGGATGGCTACGGCAGCATCCGCGCCGATCTGTTTGGTGCCGAAATTCCCATTCGCGGCGTGGCGGGCGATCAGCAGGCGGCGACGGTGGGGCAGGCCTGCTTCACGCCGGGCATGATGAAATCGACCTACGGCACCGGCTGTTTCGCCGTGCTGAATACAGGTTCGGAGCGTGTGGCGTCGCAGAACCGGCTGCTGACGACGATTGCCTATCGGCTGGACGGGCGCACCACTTATGCGCTGGAAGGCTCGATCTTCGTGGCGGGCGCGGCAGTGCAGTGGCTCCGCGATGGCTTGAAGATCATCCAGTCGGCCGGGGCAACGGCCGACATGGCGCAGCAGGCCGACCCGAACCAGAGTGTTTATTTGGTGCCGGCGTTCACCGGCCTCGGCGCGCCGTACTGGGATTCGGAAGCGCGTGGTGCCCTGTACGGACTGACGCGCAACACCGGTCCGAACGAGCTGGCGCGTGCGGCGCTGGAGGCGGTTTGCTATCAGACCTGCGATCTGCTGGACGCCATGCGGCGCGACTGGCCGGGCGCCAGCGACACCGTGCTGCGTGTGGACGGTGGCATGACCGCCAGCGACATCACCATGCAGTGGCTGGCCGATCTGCTCGATGCGCCGGTTGATCGCCCGGAGGTGATGGAAACGACAGCGCTGGGCGCGGCTTGGCTTGCTGGGCGGCAGGCAGGCGTGTGGCCATCCGAGGAAGGCTTTGCGAAGGACTGGCGGCTCCAGCGTAGGTTCGAGCCCGCGATGCCAACGGCCACCCGCGCTGCAAAGCTCGCTGGATGGCGCGATGCGGTGCGCCGGACACTGACCGGCCAGCCGGACTAGTCTAGCCCGAACCGTCAGTTGCAAATGCTCCGTCATCCCGGGCTTTATGCCCTGGATCCAGCCTTCAACGAGCACCACCACGACAGGCGGA
>JAEZBU010000018.1 GCA_023426855.1 Pseudomonadota bacterium
GCCTCGCCCTCGATCTTCAGCCGGATGATCTCGCGATCCAGCGAATCCAGCTCCTCGGGCTTGGAATCCACCTGCATGCGCAGACGCGACGCCGCCTCGTCGACGAGGTCGATCGCCTTGTCGGGCAGGAAGCGGTCGGTGATGTAGCGATGCGACAGCGTCGCCGCCGACACCAGCGCCGAGTCCGAAATGCGCACCTTGTGATGCTGCTCGTACCGCTCCTTCAGGCCGCGCAGGATCGAGATGGTGTCTTCCACCGTCGGCTCGTTGACGAACACTGGCTGGAAACGCCGTGCCAGCGCCGCATCCTTCTCGATATGCTTGCGATACTCATCCAGCGTGGTCGCGCCGACGCAATGCAGCTCGCCACGTGCCAGCGCAGGCTTGAGCAGGTTCGAGGCATCCATCGCGCCTTCGGACTTACCCGCACCGACAATGGTGTGCAGCTCATCGATGAACAGGATGATGCCGCCGGCCGCCGCCTGGACCTCCTGCAGCACGGATTTCAGCCGCTCCTCGAACTCGCCGCGATACTTCGAGCCCGCGATCAGCGCGCCCATGTCGAGCGCCAGAAGCTTCTTGTCCTTCAGGCTCTCGGGCACGTCGCCTACGACGATACGCTGCGCCAGGCCTTCCGCGATCGCGGTTTTGCCGACGCCGGGCTCGCCGATCAGCACGGGATTGTTCTTCGTCCGCCGCGACAGCACCTGCATGGTGCGGCGGATCTCTTCGTCACGGCCGATGACCGGATCGATCTTGCCTTCGGCCGCAGCCTCGGTGAGGTCGCGCGCGTAGCGCTTCAGGGCGTCATAAGCCTGCTCGGCCGACGCGCTGTCCGCGGTGCGGCCCTTGCGCAGTTCGTTGATCGCCTTGTTCAGGCCATCCGCCGTGACGCCAGCATCGGCGAGAACACGGCCAGCCTCGGAGCTTTTCTCCAGGGCGAGCGCCAGCAGCAGCCGTTCGGCGGTGACGAACTTGTCGCCGGCCTTCTCTGCAATCTGTTCCGCAGTATTGAAAACGCGCGCCAGCTCGGGGCTCATATAGAGCTGCCCGGCGCCGCTGCCGGATACCTTCGGCCGCTTGGCAAGGGCACGCTCGACAGCAGCAAGCGCCTCGCGCGGCCGGCCACCTGCCTTGGTGATCAGGCCGGATGCCAGACCTTCCTCATCATCCAGCAGAACCTTCAAAAGGTGCTCTGGCGAAAACTGCTGGTGGCCTTCCCTCAGCGCCACATTCTGCGCGGCCTGGACGAAACCTTTGGAGCGATCAGTGTATTTGTCGACGTTCATCGAATTCCTCCTTCGCGCGTCCGTCCGCCCAACTGGCACGGTCCAAACGCCGGTAACCTAGGAATGTTGCAACGACATCGGAATTGGCCCAACCGGCACCGCCCCCGACCCCGTTACGACTTGATATGGGGTTGCTGCGCAGCTGCGAAAGGGGGCATCCTGACCGCAATTGCAAAAATTGGACGCCGTCAGAAACAGCTCGGAAAGGCCGCCCATGTCCAACACGGGACACCCGCGCGTCGACAGCGTGTATCGCTACCCCGTCAAAGGCCTGTCCCCTGAACGCCTGGACAAGGCCGACCTGCAAATCGGGCAGGTCGTCCGCAATGATCGCGCCTACGCCATAGAAAACGGCCCAGGACGCTTCGATCCGGCCGAGCCACGTCACCTGCCCAAGATCAACTTCCTGATGCTGATGCGCGATGAACGGCTGGCCGCGCTCAAGACCCATTTCGACGATGACACGCACGTGCTGACTATCCTGCGCGACGGCAAGCAGGTGGCGCGCGGTGATCTCCAGACGCCGATCGGGCGGCAGATGATCGAGCAGTTCATGGCCGCCTTTATGGCCGCTTCGCTGCGCGGTGCGCCGAAAGTCGTGTCAGCACCCGGGCACAGCTTCTCTGACGTGGCAGCCAAGTGTCTTCACATCGTCAACCTCGCCACCGTTCGCGACGTCGAGCGGGTGGTCGGCAAGCCGGTCAATGCTCTGCGCTTTCGCGCCAACGTCTATCTGGACGGTCTTGAGCCGTGGCAGGAGTTCAAATGGCTCGATCAGGACTTGCAGATCGGCTCGGCCCGCCTGCAGGTCTACAAGCGCACCCAGCGCTGCGCCGCAACCAACGTCGATCCGGAAACGGCCGCGCGTGACATGGCGATCCCGGAGACGCTGCTGCGCAACTGGAGCCACTCCGATCTCGGTGTGTATGCGAAGGTCATCGGCGCCGGCACGATCGCGGCCGGAGACGCCGTCAGCGTTGAATAGACGCCCAAATGCAAAGCGCACCGGCCGTTGAGGGAACCGGTGCGCCTGATCTCGACGGAAATGCGCCGGGTTACGCGGCTGAGTTATCGCCGTCCGTTTCCTCGACAACAGCGGCGCTGGCCTCGGTGGCTTCACCGTTGGCAACCGGTTCCCGGCGCGGGCGGCGTACCGGGCGACGCAAGAACTCGGGCTGTTCCTGGGCTGAAGCTGAAAACCGCTCACGGCGGCGCGGTGGCGGAGCCTCGCGCTGCGGAGCAGGAGCCTGGTCAGCAACGATCGGCTGTTCCGAGGCAACCGAAGGCTGAATCTGGGGCTGCTGCGCCGTGGGAGCCGGCGCCGGCTGGTGGCGCTCACCGTTCTGGCTGTGCCGGTCCTGATAACGCTCCCGTTGGCCGCGCCCTTCATGATGCTGGCGATGCGGCCGGTCATCGGAATAGCGCTGCGGGCGATCCTCGAAGCGATTCTGACCGCCGTGCCGAGGCTGTTGATCGTGCCCACGCATCGGCTGGCTGAAGCCTTCGCCCTCTTCGCCGTCCTCCTCGTTGAAATCCTCGCCCTCGCCGCTCTCGCGGTGCCGGCCATTGCCGTTCATGGTGTCGCCGCCAGACTGCTGGTTCTGCTCGCGGAAGGCCAAGATGATGCGATTGTAGTGCTCGGCGTGTTGCAGATAGTTCTCGGCAAGAACCGGATCGCCGGACGACTGGGCATCACGAGCCAGAGACATATACTTCTCGGCTATGTGCGACGGGTTCCCACGGATTTTGACGTCCGGACCGTTCGACTCAAAGCTGCGCGTCAGCGGATTGTGATGGGCCTTGCCACCACCACCACCGCCGCCACCACTCCGATTGCGACCGCGGCCTCGCCGATTCTGCTGTCCCTGCCTCATGGGCTCCAATCTCAACTTCTTTAGATGACTAAGGGTAATCTCAATCCGTCCGCGGTCGACTGACCTGCGGCCGCAACGTCCCGCACCGCATCCGCGGCACTTCCTGACAATCCCCCGTTGCACATACCGAGCATGCTCAAGACACGCTCAGATCGGGCGAACGCGCATACGCGCCGTCATTTTGTTTATGGCTTTGGACAATCACGAAAAATCGCCAGTCGCTTCCAAAAGGGAAAAGGCGCGTTTCACGAAACGGCGCTGCCGATTATGGCTGCCAGTCCTAAGACCGGTACCCGGAACGAGCACCCCGGCCGCTTCGCTCGGTTGATCGGCGCTTGCGCGGGACAGCCCCCCGGAACCATGGACTGCACTGATGCGCGCGCGCTTCATTCCGCCTGACCGAACATTAGCCTGGGAACATCGAACTTCCAAGAGGTTTTCTCGCTCCGTTCAAATCCGTGCTTTCCAAGCAACACATCGGTCTATCGCGTTGAGATCCTGAAACACGCGAACCTGCGGTTCATGACCACCACCCACTGCGGTTCGCTGCAAGATCTTACCGACGGTCTCGGCTTGGCCTAGCCCGACCTCGAAAACCGCCCATCCTTGCGGTACCACGGCGGGCAGCCTACCGGCAATTTCCCTGTAGATCTCCAGGCCGTCGGCCCCACCATCGAGCGCGGCACGCGGATCATGCTCTCGAACTTCCGGATCCAGGTCCGCAATCTCATCTGATGGTATATATGGCGGGTTGGCGACGACGAGGTCGAACGGCCCATCGATACCTTCAAGCGATCGGGCAAGCTTCCAACTGACACGCCTTGCAACGCCATTCCGTTCGGCATTGCGTTTCGCCATATCCAACGCGGCCGGCTGGATATCGGTTCCAACACCCACAGCACTGGGCAACTCCGCCAGCAACGTGATCAACAGGCAGCCCGATCCCGTGCCGATGTCCAGAATGCGCAGAGGCGCGGCGACATCGGCGCCATCCGATTTCAGCAGCCCTAGCGCGGCTTCGATCAGCGTTTCGCTATCCGGCCGGGGATCGAGCGTCGCCGGCGAGATAGCGAACATGCGGCCATAGAACTCTCGCTGGCCGAGGATGCGTGAGACCGGCTCTCGCGCACAGCGCCGTTTGATGAAACGGTCGTAGACATCGCGCTGCGGTGGAGAAACGGGCTGCTCCGGCCGGGAGAGCAACGCCACCGCATCCATCCCGAATGCGGCACTGGCCAGCAGTCGCGCATCCCGGGCAGCACCTTCCACGCCCGCCTCGCGCAGGCAGCGCGTGCCGTCCGCAATGAGATTGACGGCCGTCGACTTAGAGGTGATCGAAGGCATCGGGAGCTGCAAGCTGGCTGGCCTGCCGTTCGGTGGTGAGCGCGTCGACCAGCTCGTCGAGGCCATCGCCCTCCAGCACCGTTTCCAACTTATGCAAAGTCAGGTTGATCCTGTGGTCGGTGACGCGGCCCTGTGGGAAGTTGTAGGTGCGAATGCGCTGTGAACGATCGCCCGAGCCGACCTGATCACGGCGCTGCGCTGAGCGCTCGTCGGCCGTGCGCTGACGCTCCATCTCGAAGATGCGCGAGCGAAGCACCTGCATCGCCAGCCGCCGGTTCTGATGCTGCGACTTCTCTGCCGACACAACGATGATGCCTGTCGGCAAGTGCGTCATACGCACAGCCGAGTCGGTCTTGTTGACGTGCTGACCGCCCGCGCCGCCCGCGCGCATCGTATCGATGCGGATATCCTCGGGCTTGATGTCGATATCGACATCCTCGGGCTCCGGCAGCACGGCCACGGTCGCGGCCGAGGTATGAATACGGCCGCTGGCTTCCGTCGCCGGCACGCGCTGCACGCGATGCACGCCGGATTCGAACTTCAATCGCGCGAATACGCCCTGGCCCGAAATCGACGCGACGACTTCCTTCAAGCCTCCAAGGTCGTTTTCCGACATCGAGATGACTTGCGTCTTCCAGCCCTTGAGATCGGCATAGCGCTGGTACATGCGGAACAGATCGGCGGCAAACAAAGCCGCCTCGTCGCCGCCCGTCCCGGCCCGCACCTCAACAATGACGCTCATGTCGTCGGCGGCATCCTTGGGCAGAAGCTGCAGGCGCACGCGTTCGCGCAGGTCATCGAGCTTGGGCCGCAGGGTTTCCAGTTCCTGCTCGGCCAGCGTCGCCATCTCCTTATCGGAGCCCGCATCCTCGGACATGGCGGTCAAATCGACGAGTTCGGCCTCAGCGGCCTGCAGATCGCGAATAGCCATCACGATCGGCGTGAGATCCGAAAACTCTTTGCTCTTTTTGACATAGGTCGCCTGACCGGCGCCCTGGCTCAGTTCAGCCTGCAGCGACTCCCATCGGGCGATGAGCTTTTCAAACTTCTCTTCCGGAACGGAACTCATCTGGGCTTATCCACCGCCACTCAGCCACTGGCCCGCTGGATGGCAGCGCTCAGGAGTTGATCACCATTCATGACAGTTCGATGCCCTCGGCGCTGGCAAATTGCGTCAACTCACCACGAACGCTGCCTGAGCGACGCGCCAGCAGATCCTCAAGGAACATCGCCAGCTTGCCCGCGTGCATCGACAATATCATCGCTTTCACGGGACCGATCGCAGCCGGCGCCATGGAAATCGCGCGAAAACCGAGACCGATCAAGGCCATTGCTTCGAGAGGCCGACCTGCCATTTCGCCGCACAGGGTAACCGGCACCCCGTGGCGCGCACTCGCCTGCAATATCAGTTTGAGCGCCCGCATCGCGCTGACCGACAGCAGATCGTAGCGGTGGGACACGCGGCTGTTGCCGCGATCCGCAGCATACAGAAACTGCATCAGGTCGTTGCTGCCAACCGATACGAAATCGACCAGCGGCATCAACGCGTCGAGTTCGTAGAGCAGGCTCGGCACCTCGACCATGGCACCGATGCGCAAGCGCGAGGGGCGCGGAACGCCACGCATTTCGAGGATCTGGACCTCGCGCGCGATCATCGCCTTGGCCGCCTCGACCTCGGACACCACCGAGATCATCGGCAACATCACGCTGAGCTCTCGACCACTGGCTGCCCGCAGCAGAGCCTGAATTTGGGTTCTGAACAGGCCGGGCCTGTCGAGCGACATGCGGATGGCGCGCCAGCCGATCGCAGGGTTCTCCTCCTTCGGGTGACGCATGTAGGGCAGGATCTTGTCGCCGCCGATATCGATGCTGCGGAAAACCACCGGCTTGTCGCCGACCTCGTCCAGAATCTGGCGATATGTCCGGGTCTGGCGATCGCGCAGCGGAAACGTCGAGGCGATCATGAATTGCAATTCAGTGCGGAAAAGACCGATGCCTGCCGCACCGGACTCCGCCAGATGCGGGATGTCGACCAGCAGGCCCGCATTGATGTGCAATGCGATGTTGGCGCCATCCTTGGTAACAGTCGGCCGGTCGCGCAGCTCACGATATTGCAATTGGCGGCGAGCCCGGAACCGCACCTTGTCGGAATACGCCGCGATGACCTCGGCAGTCGGGCGCAAGTGGACGTCGCCGGTCTCCGCATCGACGATGACAGGATCCCCCGTCGTCACGCGCTCTATGATGCCGCGCGCTTCGCCAACCGCCGGCAGGCCCAAGGCCTTGGCGACGATGGCAACGTGGCTCTGCCCGCTGCCGTCTTCGAGAACCAGCGCGCGCAGGCGCGAGCGGTCATAGTCGAGCAGTTCGGCCGGCCCCATCGTGCGCGCCACGAGGATTGTATCGGCCGGCAGTTCCAGGCCTTCACGCAGCGCGGTGGTCCGGCCAGCCAGAATGCGCAATAGCCGGTCCGACAGATCGTCGAGATCGCGCAGACGCTCCCGCCAGTATGGATCGTTCTGGCGCAACATGCGCGTGCGCGTGGTGTTCTGAACGCGTTCGACCGCCGCTTCGGCGGTCAGGCCTTCGCGCACGGCGGTTTCCATACGCCGCACCCAGCCACGGTCGTTGGCGAACATGCGATAGGCTTCGAGAACATCACTGTGCTCACCGGCCTGCGCCAGGGACTCGGCATTGAGCAGCTCATCGAGGCCCGCACGCAGGGCGTGGATGGCATTATCCAACCGTTCGAGCTCGACGCCGACATCCTCGGCCAGCAGCGCCGTGACGACGACGCGCGGCTCATGCAGCACCACGTGACCCAGCGCGATACCGTCGGAGATCGACTCGCCGCTGACCACACCGGTCAACGACCTGGTGATCTCCGCAGCCGCACCAGCACCCGCAACCTCACCCGACACGATGTGTTCGGCGACCACCATGGCGGTGGTCAGCAGAACTTCGACGTCTTCTTCGGAGTATTCGCGGCGCGTCCGGTTCTGCGCCACCAGCACGCCAAGAACCGTGCCGCCGCGCAGGATCGGCACCGCCAGCAACGAATGATAGATCTCCTCGCCCGTCTCCGGCCGGTAGGAGAATGCCGGGTGAAGCTGCGCGTCGGATTCGTTGACCGGCACGCCAAGCTCGGCGCAGCGGCCAACCAAGCCCTCGCCGCGCTTCATGCGCGTATTGTGGACGGCTTCCTTGTTGAGGCCTTCGGTGGCGAACAGCTCAAGTGAGCCTTCCTGGCGCTTCAGGTAGATCGAGCAGACTTCGGCGACCATCAAGCCCGAGATCTGGCGCACGATCTTGTCGAGCCGGGATTGCCCATCTCCCGGTTCGGCCATGATCTCGCGCAAACGCCGCATGATGACACGCAACGCCGGCTCGGTCTGTAATGTGCGCGGGTCGTCCCCGCGTCGCGTCTGCATGACTGCTGCCGTTCAATTAACCAAATCGGGACGGCCAGGCCGGCGAAACAAGACCGGACATCCCATTCCGGTCCTTTACTCTTAACATGTCTGAGCGTGCTGTGCCCCACAGAGCGGGCCGCTCGCTCAATCTTTGTCGAGGCCGTACAGCGTGTGCAAGGTGCGCACCGCAAGCTCGGCATAGTCGGCATTGATCAGCACGCTGATCTTGATCTCGGATGTGCTGATGGCCAGGATGTTAATGCCCTTTTCCGACAGGGCTTTGAACATGCGGGCAGCCACGCCGGCATGGCTACGCATGCCCACGCCGATCACCGAAACCTTCACGACATCGGCCGAGCTCTTGATCTCGAAATCGCCGATCGTTTTCGAGGCGTGTTTCAGAACTTCCAGCGTGCGCGGCAGCTCCGAGGCGCCGACGGTGAAGGTCATGTCGGTAGACTTGCCATCGGCCGACAGGTTCTGAACGATCATGTCGACGTTGATGCTGGCATCGGCGAGCGGGCCGAAAATGCTGGCGGCAACGCCCGGCCTGTCCGCGACGTTCATGATCGTGACCTTCGCCTCGTCCTTTGCGTAGGCGATTCCGCTGACGACCTGGGCTTCCACGATCTCTTCCTCGTCGCAAACAATTGTGCCGATGTCTTGCCAGTTATCGCCTGCGGCTACCGGCTGGATGGTTTCGGGTGCGGCAAAGCTGGACAGCACGCGCGTGCGCATGCGGTGAACCATGGCCAACTCGACCGAACGGGTCTGTAGCACTTTCGAGCCCAGAGACGCCATCTCAAGCATCTCTTCGTACGAAATCTTTGGCAGCCGCTTGGCTTGCGGCACGATCCGCGGGTCGGTGGTGTAGACGCCGTCGACATCCGTGTAGATGTCGCAAACGTCAGCTTTGAGCGCGATCGCCATGGCGACGGCGCTGGTGTCGGAACCGCCACGGCCCAGCGTCGCGATGCGCTGACGCTCGGGCTCGATGCCCTGGAAGCCGGTGACGACCGCAACCTCGCCCTGCGCGAGCCGGCGGCTGATCTCGTCGGCCTGGATATCCAGGATCCGCGCAGCCCCATGGGCGTTATCGGTGAGGATCGGCACCTGCCAGCCTTGCCAGGATCTGGCGGGAACACCCATCGACTGCAAAACGATCGCCAAAAGGCCAGCCGTGACCTGCTCGCCGGAAGCGACGATCGCGTCGTACTCGCGCGCGTCATGCAGCAATGAAGCCTCGCGCACCCAGCTCACGAGCTGATTGGTGGCCCCGGACATGGCGGAAACGATGACGGCAACCTGATTGGAGGCGTCGACCTCGCGTTTGACGTGCAGAGCAACGTTGCGAATGCGTTCAACGTTCGCGACGGACGTCCCGCCGAATTTCATCACCACTATGGCCATGTATGCTCAACCGCTCCAAGGCGTCCCGTCAGTAGTCTGCAAAAGCAGACGTTGCCTAGAGACGACCGGCGCCCTCCTGTTGTTGTCGCGGGCAGCCCAATCGGGGCGTACTCATAGCGATATCACCGCCCCCTCGCAACAGACGCTCGCCATCTGCTTGACAACCCAGGCGATAGAGAGACCAAATCGCGGCCATGAACAGCGCCTCACATTCCGACCAAACGACTTTGGACCCGGCCGAAGTCGACCGTTTCGCACGTCTGTCAGGCGAATGGTGGGACCCTACAGGCAAGTTCCGACCGCTTCATAAGATCGGCCCGGCGCGGCTTGCGTTCCTGCGCGCGGCGCTGATCCGCCATTTTGACATGCCGGACCGCCCGCTACGACCGCTTGCGGGCCTGTCGATCCTGGATATCGGCTGCGGCGGCGGGCTGATTTCGGAGCCGCTGGCCCGTCTTGGCGCCACCGTCACGGGCATCGACCCGGCCGAGGAGAACATCGCGGCGGCGCGCCAACATGCCGAGCCACAGGGGCTCGACGTCGCCTACCGCGCCTGCCTGGCCGAGGATCTGGTGGCGGAAGGCGCCACTTTCGATGCCGTCGCCTGCCTGGAAGTGGTCGAGCACGTCCCCGATCCGCAGGCCTTCATCGCGACCTGCAGCCAGCTCGTGCGTCCGGGCGGCCTGCTGATCCTGTCCACGATCAACCGCACGATGAAATCCTACATGCTGGCGATCGTCGGGGCGGAATACGTCCTGCACTGGCTGCCGGTCGGCACACATCAGTGGGACCGCTTCGTGACGACCGAGGAAATGGCCGGCCATTGCGCTGCCGCTGGGTTGCAGAACCCAACGTTCGAGGGCATCACGTACAATCCCCTCACCGACATCTGGTCGCTCGCAGCCGATACCGACGTGAACTACATGGCCGCCGCCGCGAAACCGGCGGCCGCCTGATCCTCCCAGCGCGGACGGCCGATGCACCGAAATCCCACGTCCCGACGCGGAACGACCATAATTCTGCGCCACAACGCGCGCCGCCTCTAACGTCCCATTCTGGAACGTTTTTCCTCGATTTGATCGCTCAGGGTTGGCCCGTGTTTTGCGTATCGCGAAGAACGCATTTGAACGTCCGATCAGCGAAAGGTTATCGGTCGTGTTGAAGAAACCTGCTGTAAAATCCGGCCTGCCCGGCCTCGATCTGTCGACCGTGCGCGATACGCTGGCCTACATCCAGCACGATCTGCAGCGCGTGCGCGGGCTCGAGATGGCGGCCGAAGCCCTTCAGATCGCGATTTCTGAAGTTGAGCGCGCCGGTCGGCAGCCGACATCGCTGACGTTGACCGACGAGACAGCCGCGATCACCGCCCGTCTGTTCCCGCGCAAGAATTGAACTTGGGCCGACCTGGCCGCTATCAAACCTGCGTCAACTGCAGGATCCGCTCGATCATAGCGCTTCCCGGGCGGGATAGTTCGTCCACCACCGTGAAGTGATTGGCGTCCGGCACGACGACGGACTGGGCCTCGATCCCGGCCGCTGACCACGCCGCCGCCAGATCACGGCTTTGACGCAGAAACTCCCCACTCTCCGCACCGCCGACCCCGGCAACAAAGCTGCTTCCCGGCAATGGCACACGCCCGAACAGCGGGCTTGCCGCCCGCGCACTGTCAGGTGTCAAGCGCAGCGCCTCGTTGAGACTCGTCGGAATGAGCGGCGCCAACTCGAACACGCCACTGATGGCATAAGCCGCTCGCACCAGATCGGTCGGGACAGCCGGATGCATCGACCAATCCGTCGCGATCATCTCGGCGGCGAGATGCCCACCCGCCGAATGCCCGACGACCACCGGACGACGCTGGAACCTGCCCCACAGCGCCACCAGGAACGACCGGATCTCATCCGTGATCTCCGCCACACTGACCTGCGGACACAGCGAATAGGACGGAAGAACGACATCAGCGCCGCGCGCCGCCAACTGTTCGGCAACGAAGCTGTACTCCGAGCGATCACCGCGCTGCCAATAACCGCCGTGGATATAGACGACCAGCGGCGTATCAGGTTTCCCGCCACCGTTCGCCAGGAACAGATCGTAGCGATGGCGCGGCCCCGGACCGTAGGCGATGTCCAGCTCGCCGGGCAGCGAAGCCCGCGCACGCGCGGCCTGCTCCAACCAGCGCGCCACGATCTCCCCGCTCTCGGGAACGCGACGGCGATTGTTGTATTCGGCCTCGTAATCGATCGACATGCCGCGCGTCCTATTCCAGTTCCCGTTACGCGGCCTGCATCGCCGCCTTCGCATCCTCGCGGATCATATCGGATGCCTTCTCGCCGATCATGATGGTCGGCGCGTTGGTGTTGCCCGACGTCATGGTCGGCATGATCGACGCATCGACCACGCGCAGTCCGCTGACGCCATGCACACGCAGCCGTTCGTCGACCACCGCCA
>JAEZBU010000025.1 GCA_023426855.1 Pseudomonadota bacterium
GGCAGCTACCTGCGCGCCGCCACCGAGAACCCGACGCTGGTTCGCGCGTTTGGCATCAACGTGCCGCGCATGATGACCCTGACTTATGGCTTCGGTGTCGCGCTGGCCGCGCTGGCTGGCGTGCTGGCTGCGCCGATCTACTCGGTCAATCCGATCATGGGCGCCAACTTGATCATCGTTGTTTTTGCCGTGGTGGTGATTGGCGGCATGGGTTCGATCATGGGCTCGATCCTGACAGGCTTCGGGCTCGGTGTGATCGAGGGCTTGACCAAGGTATTCTACCCTGAGGCATCCAACACCGTGATCTTCATCATCATGGCGATCGTCTTGATGATACGGCCCGCGGGCCTGTTCGGTACACCGCGGTAGGGAGGCCGGGATGACAAGCTCGAAGAAATACGACATGGCGATTTTTGCGGTGCTGATCGCGCTGTTGATTGCGGCGCCGCTCGTTCTGTATCCCGTCTTCCTGATGAAGGTGCTGTGCTTTGCGCTGTTCGCGCTCGCCTTCAACCTGCTGATCGGCTACGTCGGCCTGCTGTCATTCGGGCACGCGATGTTCTTTGGCTTCGCGGCTTATATCTCGGGTTACACGGTGAAAGCGTGGGGCTGGCCGACCGAGGTCGGTATCCTGGCTGGCACCGCCGTTGCCGCGATGTTGGGGCTCGTCGCTGGTTCGCTCGCCATCCGCCGTCAGGGTATCTACTTCGCCATGGTGACGCTGGCGCTGGCGCAGATGGTGTTCTTCTTCTGCCTGCAGGCACCTTTTACTGGCGGCGAGGACGGCATTCAGGCCATTCCGCGCCGGCCGCTGTTGGGCTTCATCAACATCGCCAACGATCTGACCTTTTATTACGTGGTGCTAGGGATTTTCGCGCTTGGTTTCCTGATTATCTACCGCGCGATCCATTCGCCGTTCGGGCAGGTGTTGAAGGCGATCCGCGAGAACGAGGCGCGTGCCGTTTCGCTCGGTTATCGCGTGGATCGCTACAAGCTGCTGGCGTTCGTGTTGTCGGCGACGCTGGCGGGGCTGGCGGGTTCAACCAAAGCGATCGTGTTCCAGCTCGCTTCGCTCACCGACGTCACGTGGCAGATGTCAGGCGAAGTGGTGCTGATGACGCTGGTCGGAGGCATGGGCACGGTATTCGGGCCGATAGCGGGTGCGGCGGTGATCATCACGATGCAGAATTATCTCGCCGGATTCGGTGAATGGGTGCTGGTGATCCAGGGCTCGATTTTCGTGGTTACCGTGCTGCTGTTCCGCCGCGGCATCGTCGGCGAGATCGCAGCACTGTTCCAGCCCAAGACCACGAAGTCGGTCGCGCACTAGGGTCCTTCCGATTCAGATGGAAACGGAGACGTCAACCGAGCCACAGATGTCATCCCGGTGCTTCTCACCGGGATCCACCTAACTGCACATGTCGACGCCAGCCGAGAGATGGATCCCGGGCACAAGGCCCGGGATGACTAAGAGGGAACAACATTCGACCTAAATCGGAAATGCCCTAGACCAGCAGCGCGTACAGCGCGAGGCCCAGCGCCGACGCCGTCGACAGACCGATGATGAAGCCGGGAAGGCGCGTGCGGGCTACCGGCCGGCGCAATGTGGCCGGATCGACGGGAAGCGGCGGCGGACTGGTGCGTCTCACCAAACGCGCCGGAGTTTCCGCTGCAGGCACTAACGCAACGACTTCCGGATTTGGAATCAAGGCTGTACCGGTAGCCCCAGTCGCCCCGGAACCATCGTTGCGGCGAAACCGCGGCGCATCCGACAGCCGGCTCAGATCTCCATCGGGTGGGTCGGTCGGCACGGGTTCTTCGATGGTCACTGGGCCACGAGCGAGGGGCGCCAGCTCAACCAAGCGTTCCGCCAGCCTGGGCTTTTCCTGCCCAGGGCTCATGTCCACCTCCGCCTTGGCTAGGCGTTTGGCGATTGCCTCGTTCAGATCCGTCACGCGTTTTTGCATGCGGCACCCCCGAACTCCGCGCTACTCCTCAACAATACGTAATCCTGACAATACTTTAGCAAAAACTCTCTGCACAGCCCTGCTGAAGCAGGAGCCGTTCCGGCTTATTGCTTGGCGAGGCTTGCGATGCGATCGAGCAGCCTTGGACGCGCATCGACGTCGACCACCGTGCGCGCTGCTGCGTTTACACCACTTCCATTAACGCTGCCAGCATCACTGCCCTTACCGGGCGCATCGAAGCTCGGCGGCGCGCTTCCAGCCTGGACGACCGCGCGATCGCCATCGTCCGGGTCGTTGACCGGTGATGACGCTTCAGCCGCTGCACGTTCATCACCGTTTGGCCGGCGGCTGACCGTCTTGATCGAACTCGCCAACGCGGGCTTTGCCTCACCAATGCGATCCGCGAGGCTGCGCCGGAGCGCGCTCGATGCCGCCGCACGCGAAACGGATGCACCATTGGGCGCGTTTGAAGCACCGATGCGGCGCATCTCTTCCACGAATTGCGCGCTCTGGATGGCGACCCGTTCGTTGGCCGCCGCAAGCTCGGCGCGCAACTTCTGGATCGTCGTCGCCTGCGTGTCGACTTCAACCTGAAGCGAGCTGAGGCGCGCCTTCATTGCGATCTTGCTGTCTTTCAGGGAAATCCGGCTTGCCGACTCGCCATTCTCGTACGCGGCCAGCGCCGCTTCCAGCCGCCGGATGGTCGATTCCTGCTCGCCGACCGTGCCCCTGAGCGCATTGATCTGGGCTTCGAGGGCCAGATCGCTGCCGTTCGACTGCTCGCTGACCGAGCGTAGCGCCTGCTCGGCTTCGGCGAGATCGCGGCGCACGCGCTCCAACTCGGCATCGCGATTGTGGGCCGGTTGCTCGGCGCCGTTGGCGTCCTGAACCTGCAGCGGCCCCTTCAATTGGCTGGGCTCGGATACCAGCGTTTGGAGACGCTTGATCAACGTTTCTTGATCACGGGTTTTGGCCCGCAACGCTTCCAGCTCCGACCGCAACGCCACTTCGCTGTCAAACTGGCTATCTTTCAGGCTGCCGCGATTGCGCATGGCGCGCGTGCTGACAACGGTGTTGAGCCGCTCGATCTCCGAGCGCTGCTGCGCGTTGATCTGCATGACTTCATCGAGCGCGCGCACGGTCTTGCCGGTCTCGGCCGTGACCGACGCGAGTTCCCGGTCGCGCTGGTCGAGAAGGGTCCGCGAATCCGCCAGCCGCTGCTCTACCGCGGGAAGCCGGTTCATCACCGTCTGCTCGAGCACGCGCCTTGCATTGACGTTCTGCTCTAGATCCGTCCGCAACGTGCCGAGTTCGGCGTCCAGCGCGCTGATGCTGGCGTCGCGCCGATTGACCTCGACCTGCTGGCGGGCAGCCGACAGCCGCGCCTTTTCCAGCGATGTCTCCAGGTTGTGGATACGCACCGCGTACTCGGCCCGCAGCCGGTCCTTGTCGGCGCGGATCTCCTCGGCCGTAACCGGCATCGTGCGATTGATGTGGCGATAGGTCAGGCGAACGGCACGCGCCCAGTAGGCCGGCGCCAACGCCAATGCGATCAGCATGGCCAGGAGGAAACCTAGCGCCACGAGCATAACTGTTTGGATCGTGATCACCAGGGCATTCCCAAGCGCAAAACCTCACGACAAAGGGCCAGGCCGTCAGCGTTGCTGACCTACCACCCGGCCCTCAAACAACGCGTTCTTCAAACTTACGATCCGTCCCGATCTCGCCGCAGGTCCCGCGACCGGATCAGAACGGATTCCAAGTCGGAGACCGTGTATACTTCAAATAGCCGACGTTGGCACCTAACCGCAAACCAACACCGGAACGAATCGGCGCCAGCGTCACGTTGCCATTCTGCTGAAATTGAACACTAACGCCGCCAACAAGATAGGCCGAGCCCTGTACGCCGCCAAATCTGTTGTAGATATCATGTGGATGGCGCAGGTTGTAAACGAGCACCATGGTCTTAGAGCCTTCGCCTCCAAAGTCGTAGCCGATGGAGGGGCCCTGCCAATAGACCTTATGAGTGCCGGCGTCCTTGGTATACAGCGTGCCTTCGCCGTAACGCAGACCGGCGACGAATGCGCCACCGGCATCCTCACCGAGAATGTAGCCGTTGGGCCGTCCGGCCTTCTTGAAGACGTGCTCGACGACGCTGGCCAGCCCCTGGCTCACCGAACCGAAGAAACCGTGCCCCGCATGCAGGATCTCGTTGCTGGAGTAGGTTGAGCGATCGTCATACGGCGGCGGTCCGGACGGCCGCCTGTCATAGCGTGGCGGCGGTCCATATCCGCGGTCGTAGGACGGCCCTGGCCGATAATCGGGATCGGCGCGATAGCGCGGCTCGGCTTCGTAAGCCTGTTGCTGATGACCGCCGGGCGGCGGCGCGACATAGCGTTCGCCACCCGCCGGCGGACGATAGGCGTCGTCGGGACGATAGGCTTGGCCCTGACCCTGCCCGTAACCACCATCGCCACCTTGATAGCCACCGCCTTGATAGCCGCCCCCCTGCTGGTAGCCTCCTTGGTTTCCGCCCTGATAACCGCCGCCTTGCTGCGGCTGATAGGCGTCGTTTTGGCCATAGGCGTTCGCTGGCGGATTTTCCCAGGGCAGGCGCTGCTGCGCCGAAGCGGGCAGCGTGAAACTGCCGGCCACGATCAACGCCACCGCGGCGCCGACCAGTTTCCAACGATGTGCGAGTGGTGCAGCGACCATGAATGAGCATCCGTCAGAAGCCGCCGTCGGCATTGCAACGGCGGCGATAAGGGATTCTCAACCATTCCGCAAAAGTATTACCAAAGTGTGGCTAGAGGCCCGGCCTGGCGACAAACAGGGGCATCAGGGACGACCTGCCCCACGCGATGAAGTGCGGATTGAGGTAGCGCTCAGCGGCCTTTCCGTAGCTCAGCGCCGTACCGTCGACTTTTGTGACTTCACCGCCGGCCGCCAATACGATGGCGTGGCCTGCCGCGATGTCCCATTCGCAGGTCGGTCCGAAGCGCGGGTAAATGTCGGCCTCACCGCGCGCCACCAGCCCGAACTTCAGCGATGACCCGATCGAGCGGTAATCGACGATGCGCGGATCGGCTCTGAACCGAGCATCCTCCGCGGTGCTGTGCGAACGGCTACCGACGGCAACCAGATGTGTGAGATCCGGCTCGCGCGTGCGGATATCGATCAGCTTCAGTTCCGACAAACCCGAGGGCTTGGCATCCGGAATGATGTCGACTTCGACGGCGCGATTGCTGCCAAGCGTCATGGAAAGCTGGTTCAGCGCCGGCGCGTAGATCATGCCGAAGCGCGGCACGCCGTCGGCGACCAGGCCGATATTGACGGTGAAGTCCGTGCCGCCGCGAATGAAATCGCGTGTGCCATCGAGCGGATCGACAAGGAAAAACGCATCGGCCTGTGCTGCCGTTTCGCCGCGGCTGGTGGCTTCCTCAGCAACCACCGGGACGCCCGGCGCAGCCTTCGCCAGCGCCTCCAGCACGATCTCTTCGGCCTCCTGATCGGCGGCCGTTACTGGGGAGAGGTCATCCTTGTGTTGAACGGCGACGCCTGCACGACGATGACGCATGATTGCAGCGCCCGCGCCCAGCACCGCTGTCAGCAATTGCTCCGCCAGTCGTGCATGGTCGAGCGATGTCATTTCAGAAGTTCCAATGCTGCCCTTGGCACCCCGCGAATGCACGCAGGCAACGCAAGGCGCGATAGCGAAAACAAGCGTGGCCGTGAGGACCCAATCCCCAACAAATGCAATCGGTGTGGGGCGCTATTGCGATCCGGTGGCTGGCAACGCAACGACGGCGCATGTATCAACACAAGTTACGTCATTGGCAAGCTATCAGTCTGCCCGCGTCCGCGCCTTCTGCCGCGCCTGGGTCGTTATATTAATTTCGATACCGGGGACTTCGCATGAGCCAGCGCGCACAACCTACCGATCTGGAGTTGGCGGCTCTCATATCCAGCAAGATCTGCCACGATGTGATTGGTCCTGTCGGCGCCATTTATAATGGCCTGGAAATTCTCGACGAGGACGACAACGCGGACGCCCGCAACTACGCGCTCGACGTCATCCGCAACGTCACGGAGCAGGCCTCGGCGCGCCTCCAGTTCGCGCGTTTCGCATTCGGCGCCGCCGGTTCGGCAGGCGCGGTGATCGATCTTGGCACCGCGGAGCAGATCTCCCGCGGCTTCGTCGGCAAGGGGAAGCACCGGCTCACCTGGAAGATCCCACCTGGCCATATGGGCAAGGACCGGGTCAAACTGCTGCTGAACCTGATCGCCAGCGCCATCACTGCGCTTCCGCGCGGCGGCGACATTGAAGTGAACATGGTCGGCACGCTCGAAGCGCCGTCGTTCGCAATCATATGCCGCGGCACAAGCGCACGTCCGCCGCAGCATCTTGGCGAGTTCCTCGGCAGTGGTCCGGCGCCACAACTCGACGCCATGACTATCCAGGCGTACTACACGTGGCGCCTTTCCGGGACGGCCGGAATGCTTCTCGAAATTCATAAAGATGGCGCCGATATCGTATTGACCGCGCGCTCAAAATCCCCATCGCGCCGTTGAGCGCAGCACGGACGATCCCCGTTCCATAAGCGATATCCAATGATCGCTGCCGAAACCCGGGCGGGATAAATGACGCCGGCTGATATTCAGCCTGCGAGCATTTTTCTCAGTGAACGCGGTTCATATTTTATAGTTGACGACAAAACTCGGCGATGCTGTCTTCCGCCCGCCAGACGAGGGCTTAAGCCCGTTCCTAACAGCGACACAAGGGGTTCTGGCGGCCCGCTACGGCGGCGTCTTCACGGAAAGACGGTGGCGCATGAGTCAATTGCCATATGACTCGCGCCAACGGGGAATTGTCCTGCGGTCTCCCGGCCGGTCCCATCATTCATAAGGGATTTGAAGCGCCTGTTGGGATGTCGCTTATGCGTACATGGAGGTTTCATGAATCGGATGCTCGCGCTTATCTGGGCGATTGGGCTTGCTCTGTTTGCCACGCAAGCTCAGGCCTCTGCGCCCAAGAGCAGCGAAGCCGGGGTGGTCCGGAAGGCTGACGCATCGAACTCTCAGCGCAAGAGCGGGGAAGTTCGGTCACATCGTCGTAAAGCATCATCCGCTACCAAATCGCGGCGCACTCACGCGAAGCGTGCGGCCCACTCTAAACGGCACGCACAGCGTTCAACCAGCCAGCATCGGCGCTCTGCGCAGTCCAAGAGGTATCGCTCCTCTTCGCGCCGCACAGCGCGTCGCAGCGCAACGGAGAGCCGCGTGGCCGGCTATCAGCGCCGGGCCAAGCAGAAGGCGGCCGTTCATGGCCATGCGCTGACCGGCATCGCGTCCTACTACTGGCAACCACAGCGTGTGGCATCTGGCGGCTGGTTCAATCCGAAGGCGATGACCGCTGCGCACAAGACGCTGCCGTTTGGCACGCGCGTTCGTGTTACCCACGCGCGCAATGGACGCTCGGTTGACGTGACGATCAACGACCGCGGGCCGTACATTGCCGGCCGCATCATCGACTTGTCGTCGGCTGCTGCTGGCGTCATCGGCATGAAGGGCTCGGGCATTGCCCAGGTCCGTGTGGAAGTGCTGGGCCGCCGCTAAGCCTGCCTTCTGGTTCAAGTGCCTGAGATGACCGGGGATGAGCCACGATTTTCGCGATCGTGGCTCATCCCTCACACATCCTGCCATGCCTGCGCCCGAATCTCAGGCGACATCGCGCGCTGTCCCTTTCAACGGTTGAAGCGATCGACAGTGCACTGCCGTCCTCTCTTTTTGACGTTGCTGGCTTTTGCCTCGGCCGCAGGCATCGCAAACGCCGAACCGAAGCCGGCTTCGACCGATGCATGGCAGACCAGCGTCAGCCAAGCCAAGATCGAGACCGCGAAACCAAAGGCTGAACAGCGCAGGACCTCCCGCAAGCGGGCGCCCCGCGACCATGCGCTGGAAGGCATCGCATCGTATTACTGGCAGGGTCAGAAAACCGCGTCTGGAGAGCCGTTCAACAAACGGGCGATGACCGCGGCACATCCGACTTTGCCGTTCAACAGCCTCGTCCGCGTTGAAGATCCCAAGACCGGCAACAGCGTCGTCGTCCGTATCAACGATCGCGGTCCGTTCGTTCCCGGCCGGGTTATCGACCTGTCGGAGAAGGCCGCAGAAATCATCGGGCTGACGGGCCGCGGCATCGCGCCGGTCAAGCTTGAGGTCCTCGCCAGCCCATCGCCATAGGC
>JAEZBU010000038.1 GCA_023426855.1 Pseudomonadota bacterium
CGGAGGCGGATGCGAAAATGATGTTGGGGTTGCGCTTCTTGAGCACGTCGTAGCCGAAGCCCAGCTTCTCGAAAACGCCGGGACGGAAGTTCTCCGCAACGACGTCCGCGCTGTCGATCAGCTTAAATGCGATTTCCTTGCCCTTTTCGGACTTCAGATCGATGCCGATGCTGCGCTTATTGCGATTGGCGCACATGTGCAGCATGCCCTGGCCGTCGTTCCAGATGTCGCCGCTGCTCCAGTGGCGCTGCCAGGCACCTTCGGTCGATTCCACCGAAATAACGTCGGCGCCCATGTCGCCGAGCGCCTGCACGCCCATCGGGCCGAACAAGAAGTGATTGAAGCTGAGAACCCGAATTCCCTTGAGAAGGTCGAGCATGCGTTTCCTCGGAACGTGAAGTTGAGTCTTCTTTGATGTTATCGCGGGATCGGCGGAGCGGCACGCTTATGCGTACCAGCTCCGCCAGCCCCCGTAGTCCCCCACCCGTCCGGCGTTCGCCGGAAAGCGGTTATTCTGCGGCCTGAGCCAGAGCGCCATCCGGGCCGATGCCTGCCTCGTCGAGCGCAGCCTTGAGACGCGCGATCTCGGCCTGGGGCAGCTTGACCAGCGGCGGACGCACAACGGCGCGATCGAGGCGGTTGAGCATGACCAGACATTCCTTCATGCGGTTGTGCATGTCGAGGAACGGCGGTGCATAGAACGCCTGCTGGACCGGGAAGAGGCGGTCGTTGATGCTCTGAGCGCGAGCCAGATCCTTGGCCTTGACCGCTTCGAACAGGGCGACCTGCAGGTCTGCGACGACGCTGCCGGCGCCTGACAGAAGGCCGTTGGCGCCCATCGTCAGCGAGCCCATCAGCCAGGCGCTGTGCGTGGTCAGAACGTTGACCGGGCGCTGCAAGCTCTGCAGCGTGCGGATGTGCTTCTCGTGAAGCTGCGGATCGGCGCACCAGTCCTTGATGGCGCGGATCGTCGGGAACTTCTCAAGAAGCTGCAGCAGCGTGTCGAACGGATAGCCGAGGCCCGTCGAAGCCGGATACTGGAACAGAATCAGCGGCAGGTCGGTGGCGTCGGTGATGGCCTTGAAATGTGCAATGGCCATTTCGGGACGCAGATGGCCGCCCATCGACATGCTGTTCGGCGGGAACACCAGCAGCGCCGAGGCGCCTTCGGCTTCCGCCATGCGTGCGAGGCGGGCAGCTTCCATGCTGCCGTCAGCGTAAATGCCGTTGATCAATGGGATCTTGTCGCCGACTTCAGCCAGCGAGATCGCCAGGATGCGCTGCTGTTCTTCAAAGGTGCAGGCGTGCACTTCCGAAGCATGGCCGTTCACCGTGATCGCGGACAGGCCGCGCGTGCGGGCGACGTGAGCCAGATGGCGGCGCGACTCCTTCTCATCGATCGACAAGTCGTCCGTAAAGGCCAGCAGCGTGGCCGGAATGACGCCGGCAGGCTGATAGTCCTTGAAACGTCCCATTAGCGTTTAACTCCCATCTCGTGAAAATCCCAGCCGGCACGCTATCACCGTCGGCAGCGCTCCGACAAGGACGTTGTGTAATCGCTTACTTGGCATTACGACCTGTTTATAAGCAATCAAAACGATCATTTGGGGGCGACGATGGGTGAGGACAACCGCGACATGTTCTTGACGACCGGTGGCCGTCGCCTTCGTGCGCGCTGGTATGCGCCGCGTTCCGGCCCCGATCAGACCGTCATCGTTCTTCTGCATCAGGGGCTCGGATCGGTCAGCCAATGGCGCAACTTTCCCGAGACCCTTGCCGAGGCGAGCGGCTGCGCCGTGGTCGGCTACGATCGCTGGGGGCACGGTGCGTCCGATCCGCTCGTCGGTGACAGATCTCCCAATTTTCTCAATGAGGAAGCCGAGCGCACGCTGCCCGAGGTTCTCGATGCGCTGGGGCTCGATCGCGTCGTTCTGTATGGTCACAGCGATGGTGGATCAATCGCGTTGCTGGCGGCAACCGCGCTCGCAGACCGGGTGCAGGCGGTGATCAGCGAAGCGGCGCATGTCTTCTCGGAAGTCAATGCAACCGATGGCTTCGGAGAGGTCGAGGCGGCGTACGCGACGGGTGATCTCAGACCGCGCCTGGCCCGTCATCACGGCGACAACGTGGACACCATGTTTCATGGTTGGGTTCGCATATGGCGCAGCTCTGCCATGCGGGATTGGCAGATGACCGATCGCCTCACTGGGATCAAGTGCCCGACTCTGGTCATTCAGGGGACTAAGGACGAGCACGGTTCGGTCGCGCAGGTCGAGGCCATCGCGGCTGGGGTGAGTGGCCCGGTGGAGACCTGGATGGTCCCCGATATTGGCCACTCTCCCCATCTTGAGGCGACGCAGGCGGTCGCCGATCGCTGCGCGGCGTTTTTGCGCCGTTTTCTGTAGCCCTAGTGGCCCGATTCTGAAGTTCGCCAGCCCTCGATGCTGGCGCGCCGAGCGAACTTCAGAATCAAAAGGGAACACTGGAATCATAGGTTTGCTAGTGTGATGATCGAGAAATTCGCCGGATCAAGCGGCTCAGCTCGGAGCGAATTTCTCGATCTGAATTACATTAGCGGTGCTTGAACTTCGGTGCTTCCTTGGCGAAGAACGCGCGCACGCCCTCGGCGCAGTCTTCCGTCGCGAAGGCCTTGTCGCTGAGCGTCAGTGACGCGCGCACGCCGGCCTCTTCCGAGGTGTCGAACGACATGTCGACGGACTGCTTGCACATCTGGAGCGCGACGTTGGGCTGAGCGGCCAGCTTGCGGGCGAGGTCCATGGCAACCTTCAGTGCTTCGCCCTTCGGCGCGATGCGGTTGATCAGACCCCACTCCAATGCCTTCTGAACGGGAAGCGGCTCACCGAAGAACATCATCTCCTTGGCGCGGCCTTCACCGATGCGGCGCGTGACGCGAATGGTGCCGCCGCTGCCTGGGAATACGCCGAGCTTGATCTCCGGTAGCGCGACCGTGTTGCCCTCTTCGGCGACGATGAGATCGCAGCAGACAGCCATTTCGAGGCCGCCGCCGAATGCGAGGCCATTCACCGCGGCGATGGTCGGCTTCGGGAAGTCGTCGATCCGGCTATAGGCTTCGTTTTCCGTAGCGAGCTTGGTCGGAACCACCGAGCCGGCCTTCATCATCTTGGGGAATTCCTTGATGTCGGAACCGGCACAGAACGCCTTCGAGCCCGAGCCGGTCAAAACCATCACGCGGGCTTCCGGATCGGCGGCCAGCTTCTGCACCAGGGCATTGAGCTGACGGGTCAATTCCAGGGTGACGAGATTGAGCGGCGGGTTGTTCAGAGTGACGACGGCAACGCCGTCCTCAATGGTGCACAGCACCGGATCTGTAGCCATGATTGAGCGACCTCCTGATTTTTGGGGTAGTGCCTCATACTGAGGCAAGGCGGGTTAATTTGAAAGCGCTTACTTGATGAAACGACGGTAGATACCTGCCGGACGCATGACCTGGAAACCGGTATTAGGTTACCGTTTGCGCCCATCGCAGCAACTGCTCGACGAACTGGGGCACACGGGTGACCGGGAAGAAGTGACCACCGTTTGGGAACATCGCGACTGTCGCTTTGGGCATCAGGCTCGCCAGTTCGCGCTGCAGGTATGCCGGTACGATCAGGTCGTCCTCGGCGCCCTGGATCAGCGTCGGCACCGTGATGGCGCTGATTTCGCTGCTGCGCTCGAAGGCGAGCAGGGCCTGTATGCGCTCAGCTACAACTTTGCGTTGCGCTTCGGTCTTCGGCGCGGCGGCGAGAGCCGCTTCGAACTTGTTCCAGTTGGCGTCGAGGTAGTCCGGCGGATAGCCGAGGAATGAAGCCATCGCCGTGTATTCCTGCGGCGCGGCTTCCAGCATCACCAGCCGAGAGCGGAACAGCTCAGCCATGTAGCGATTGCGGCGCGCCCAGGTGCCGCTGAGAACCAGTCCGCCCACGCGCGAGGCATCGCGCAGCGCCAGATCCTGCAGGATGACGCCACCTGTCGAATGTCCGAGCAGCAGCGCGCCCTGCGATTGCAGATCCTCAAGAACCGCCAGCGTATCGCGGGCCAGCCGCTCGATGGTCACCGGCTCGGTGCCGCGATCGCTCTTGCCGATACCGCGCTGATCGAAGCGGATGACGCGGAAATGCTCGGAGAGGGCCGGTACCACCGGCTCCCAGAAGCCGGCCGTGCCGCCGAGCCCGGTAACGAAAACCAGATCGCGGCCGCTGCCGGCTGTGTGGACAGCGAGGCGCGCCCCATCGGGCAGTGTGACGAATGATGAGGACATCGCTTCGCTTCCTTCGTTGTTTTGTGTTTGAGGCCTTCGCCTACTTCATCGGCGAGAAGGACGTCGGCCGCAGAATGCGCGATTGCTGCACGTCCAGCAGGCCGTCAACCATCTTCAGATACGCATGCCAGCGCGTATCGGCCATCATGCGGTCGCGACGCGCCTGACGGTCGTCGAGGCTATCGTAAGCCCAGATCGCAACCACGTGGTTCAGCTCGCCAAGTTCCGTCGTGAAGTAGCCGTGGAACTTGCCCAGCAGCTCGATCTGGATTGGTAGGCCGTGCTGTTCATAGAGGCTGACGAACTGTGCAAGCTTGCCAGCCTTCACGCGGTAGTCGCGCTCTTCGTAGATCATCGGGTCGTAATCCTCTTGGGTGCTTCGCGCTTAATCACTTCTTATCCGGATCGAAACGGGTGTCGGTCCAGCCGAAGACGGTGCGGGCTTCGATTTCGGCGATGTTGTCGGGGCGCGCGAAAGGCTCAGGTGCTGGCTGTTCCGGCAGTTTGGGGCGGCCGATCTCGGCGAAAAAGCCGTCCAGACCACCGGGCAGCAGAACAACGCAGATGGTCAGCGGCTCGTCGTTCGGGTTGAGGAAGTGGTGCTTGCGGTTGCAGCCGATGAATACGGCCGAACCTTTTTCGAGCGGATGCTCGACGCCGTCGACGCGGGCAATGCCCTTGCCATCGACCACGTAGAGCATCTCTTCGTGCTCGGGATGCGTGTGTTCGCGAATGAACGATTGCGGCGCCACGGTCTGCGTCAGCATGGAGAAGTTGGCACGTGACTGCGTGGTTTCCTGATTGAACAGGTTGCGCACAAATCCGTTGGCCGGAACCGGCTGCCAATAGCTGTTGCCCTCGTCAGGAGCGAGCACCTTCACAATGCCGTCCGGTATCGTCTTGGCGTCCATAGCGTTTGCTTTCCCAGTAACTGTTCATGTGGCGAGCGTAAGCCGGGCACGCTGAAGGCATGGCCGCAGATGGCTCGACATCCGAAGATAGCCGGCACGTTAGGAAGGCTTGTTGTCCTCCGTCAACAGCCTCGCACGGTCAGCAGTGATGACGGGGAGGCGCTTGACGGGACGCATCAGGCCCGGGAATGTCCGCGCAAATCGACAACGACAGGCTAGAGCGGACGACATGGTTAGCAAAGACAGTAAGCTGAAATCGATCCTCGTGACGGGGGCCGGAAGCGGTATTGGCGCGGCGATCTGCCGGCGCCTCGCCCGGCCGGGCACGGGCATTCTCCTGCATGCCCTATCCAACCAGCGCGGATGCGAAGAGGTTGCCGCCGAGCTTCGCGAAAAGGGCGCAGAGACCGAGATCATGCTTGGCGATTTGTCCAAGCCCGAAGTTGGAGGCGCGCTGGTGCGTCGTACGGTGGAGCGTTTCGGTGGCCTCGATGTGCTGGTCGCGAATGCCGGATTTCCAAACCGCAAGCCGTTCGGCGAGCTGACCCGCGAGGACTTCGACTACGTTCATGGCGTTGTGGCCGGGGGCCTGTTTGAAATGGCGACCGCCGCTCTGGAGCCGCTGAAGGCCTCGACCGACGGCCGCGTGGTGACCATCAGCACGCACAACGCACACATCTTCCGGACCGACTATCCGTTCTATCCAGCCTCAGCCAGCACCAAAGCAGGGCTCGAAGCGTTGACCCGTGCCCTGGCCATTCAGCTCGCCCCGCACAACGTCATCGTCAATTGCGTCGTGCCGGGGTTGATCGAGAAGCAGGCCGGCACCGAACAGTTCCTGTCGCCCGCGGAGTGGGCGGAGTTCGCAAAGAAGGTGCCGCTCGGCCGCATTGGCGAGCAGGACGAAGTTGCATCCGTGGTCGAGTTCCTGTGCTCGCCGGGCGCCAGCTACGTCACCGGCCAGGTCATTCACGTCAACGGTGGCTTTATCTAGCGACCGAAGGGCGGCAGTGATGGGCTCATGCGCCGAGGACCGGAAGCGGTCTTCGGCGCGATCATGCTGACCTGGCGGCTTCGGCGCACGCTGCATCGTTTCCAATGCGGCAACAGTGTGGTAACGGCGCTCGCATTTAACAACGCCGAACCGGGTGCCATATCAAAGGCACACGCGCGCAATCTTCGCGCCATTGCCTTGAGAAGGGGATCGCCACCCATGAGCCTATCCGCAAATGCGCCGCTGAGTATTGGTCGTGTCGTTCTGACCGTTCACGATCTCGCAGGTGTCAGCACCTTCTATCAGCACGCCATGGGTCTGCATGAGCTGACAGCCGATGCCAGTGCGGTTCAGCTCGGCGTCGGTTCAAAGGTGCTGCTGGAACTGCGCAAGGATTTGAATGCGCGCCGCCATGCGCAGGATGAAGCGGGATTGTTTCACACGGCGTTTCTGCTGCCAACGCGGGGCGATCTGGCGCGCTGGATGGTACATGCCGCCGAGCAGAACCTGCAGCTTCAGGGCGCGTCTGATCATCGGGTCAGCGAGGCGATCTATCTGGCCGATCCTGAAGGCAACGGCATTGAGATCTATGTCGACCGGCCGCCATCGGCGTGGGCTTGGACGAATGGCTTGGTGCAGATGACGACCGAGCGGCTGAACGTTCAGGATCTGATGGCCAGTGCCGGAACGGATCAATGGAAGGGCTTTCCTGATGGCTCGATCGTCGGCCACGTGCATCTGCAGGTCGGCGCGATCCCACCCGCCGAGGCGTTCTATGCCAAGGCGCTGGGGCTCGACATGACCTGCCACTATCGGGACGCTGCCACCTTCTTCAGCACCGGCGGTTATCATCACCATCTCGCAACGAACATCTGGAACAGCCGGGGCGCGCCGGTGCGCAGCCTGCCGTCGACCGGGCTGGCGGACGTCGAACTGGTCGCCGCAACCGCGGATGTGCTCGGCGCGACGCGCAGTCATCTGGAGCAGGCTGGCGTTGCGATCACCGAGCGTGCGGACGGTCTGAGCGTGCGCGATCCCTGGGGAACGTCGATCTCTGTGGTTCGCAAGCCTGCCTGAAGCTTGCGGCTCTTCGCTGCCGGATGCGCAATGTCCGCAACCGGCATTGATGCGCGGCGTCGAACTCAGTATCGTGCGCGCCAACGATTGATCCTGATTGGGTTGGGACATGGTTGCTCGCATTTACAAGCCGGCCAAGACGGCCATGCAGTCCGGTCTGGCGCGGACCAAGGATTGGGTGCTGGAAGATGCGCCGCAGGTGGCGCGCGAGATCGACCCCCTGATGGGGTGGACCAGCTCCTCGGACATGCGCCAGCAGGTGCAGCTCAGGTTTGAGACCAAGGAAGAGGCGATTGCCTACGCCGAGCGTAACGGCATCGCCTTCAAGGTCCACGAGCCGCAAAAGCGCAAGCCGGTGCAGAAGTCATACGCCGAGAACTTCAAGTTCGGCCGCATTGGTGCGTGGACGCACTGACGTGTCGTGACTGGCGAGTGTTTGGCGTCTCCAGGATATTCTGATCTTTCGCATGTCCCCGGCGGCATCGTTAGCGTCGGGGAGCGCATGCTGTGAGCGCCGGCGCGGCTAATGTCTTCGACCGGCTGCAGGCCATCTCTCCTATCCCCTTCATCAAAGGCCTGGGGCGAAACGCGCATATCAGCATCGATGCATCGTTGCTGCCTGATCTGCTCCGCCAGATAAAGGCGTTTGAGGCGGATCCCCTCTTCACGCTGGCCACGCACGATGAGACCGCCGAGCATCAGGCGTTCGTGCGCGCGCACAAAAGCGTCATCGCCTATCTGGATCTGACGAACGACGCAAAGCGGCGGGCTGAGCTGCGCGCCATGTTCCCGGATGCGGATGTCATATCGCTCATCTACGACACCGCAGCCTGCGCCACCGTACGCCGAGACTTTGCCGTCGGCATGCTTGCCACGCCGACAGCCGATGTGCACACGCGCTACTTCATTCTCTGTCCGCCGCGCTCCGGGAGCTACTATCTCTGCGATTTGCTGACGTCAGCGGGCGCTGGGATGCCGACGGAGCATATACGTCCCCAGCATTGTTTTCTGGCGCAGCACGCAGCATTCTCGGCTGAGGATTTTCTCGTCGCGATGATGCGGTATGGTGCCCGTGACGGTGTTTTCGGCACCAAGTTCATCTACACGTTTTTCCGGCAGCTTTTTAAGCTCGACCCGCAGCGTGTGGAAACTTTTCAAGGGGCAGCATCGCAACTCCGCGACCTCGGATTTCGCGCTGTTCGGTTGAAACGTGCAGATAAAGTCCGGCAAGCTGTTTCGAAGTACGTTGCGGATTATACGCGAGAATATACACGCAGAACGGACGCTGCCGGTCAGAAGGAATTGCCTCCCTACGATTTCAAGGCCATCCGCGCCTGCATGGATGTTCTGGAAAAAGAAGAAAACGAAATCGATCTGTTCCTTTCGTATTTTGGAGAAGCGGTTTCGATCCAGTATGAGGATCTCGATACCGATCCCGGTGCTGAAGTCGCGCGCATTCTCACTCATCTTGGGCTAAGCGCAAGCGTTGCGAAGGTTCAAAGTACGCTGGTCAAGCAGCGTGGCACAGCGACCGAAGATTACGTCGCGCAATATCAGCGCGATTGTTCCGTTGTTGCCTCTGGTTGACCGCCGGATGATGTCGAGATGACCATCGCGGCCGCAAACTCCCGGACCTATCAAGACAGCGATGCCGGGATTTGCGATTATCAACTTTGTCGTTTGCCGTTATCGCCATTGCATTTTCGCGGACCTGCCCCAGGGTATGGTCGTCGGCCGAAAATCGTCATTCTCGGCGCGGCGCAAAGTTTCGGCCGGTTTGTCCAGAAGCCGTATCCGAATATACTTGGCGACGACCTTGGCGTTGATGTTCTCAATTTGAGTTACGCGGGCGCTGGTCCGGATTTCTATC
>JAEZBU010000137.1 GCA_023426855.1 Pseudomonadota bacterium
GAACGAGCGGCGGTGATGCGGCGTGACGCCGAGCTGCGCGATCGCGGCTTGATGGCCCGGCGTGGAATAGCCCTTATGGCGCTCGAAGCCGTAGCCTGGGAAGTCCGCGCCGAGCTTCACCATCAGCCGGTCTCGGGTGACTTTGGCGATGATGGAGGCCGCCGCAATCGACAGGCATTTCGAGTCGCCCTGCACGATGCAGCGCGTTTCGCAGGCCAGCCGCGGGGGTTGGTTGCCATCGACCAAGGCAACGCGCGGCGCGGGGTCCAGGGCTTTCACGGCTTGCCGCATGGCCCACAGCGTCGCCTGCAGGATGTTGATCCTATCAATGCGGGCGACGCTGGCGATGCCGACGCCGACCTTGGAACTGGCCATGATGGCGGCGAACAAATGCTCGCGCACGTCGGGATCCAGCATTTTTGAATCGGCGATCCCCGGCGGAATATTATCCGGATCGAGTACGACGGCCGCAGCCACCACTGGCCCGGCGAGCGGTCCGCGACCGGCCTCGTCGATACCAGCGACAGGTCCTCCCGTCAGCCGAATGGACACGGCTTCCAGCTCAAACGTTGCTCGTGGCCCCGAATCGATCCCCCGCATGAGCGGGAGTTTCAGGTCTTAACGCGGCGCTGTCAAAGCAGTTGCAATTGGCCTCCTTTCGGAACCGGTTTCTCGAACAGGTCAGTGCGCAGCTTGAGGCCGCGATTGTTCATGCCAAGCCGTTTGAGGGCCAAGCGAAATCTGAGGGCAATCTGGTCGGCATACGGGCCTGAACCGCGCTGTCGCAGGCCGAACTCGGCGCGGTAGTCGACGCCGCCGTGCATGGATTGCAGCAGGCTTATGATGCGCTGAGCGCGATCGGGGAATTCCGTTGCAAGCCACTCGCGAAACAGTTCCTTGATCTCGAGCGGCAGCCGCAGCAGCACGTAGCCGGCATCGCGTGCGCCCGCCTCATGCGCGGCGGCGAGAATACTTTCGATCTCGTTGTCGGTCAGGCCAGGAATGATCGGCGCGGTCATGACCTGGGTCGGCACGCCGGCCTCGCTCAACTGCCGGATTGCTTCAAGGCGGCGTTGCGGGGTCGACGCGCGTGGCTCCATTCGGCGCGCGATGTGGCGATCCAACGTCGTCACCGACAACGCCACCTTCACCAGATCGCGCTCGGCCATCCGCGCCAGAATGTCCAAATCCCGGACCACCAGCGCCGATTTCGTAACAATGCCGACCGGATGATTGAAGCGGTCGAGAACTTCCAGGATCTGCCGCGTGATTTGATACTGCCGTTCGATCGGCTGGTAAGGATCGGTCACGGCTCCCAAAGCGATGGTGCGCGGCACATAACCTCGTTTCGCCAATTCCTGCTCCAGGAGCTGTGCGCCGTTGGTCTTGGCGTAGAGCTTGGTCTCGAAATCCAGCCCAGCGGAGTGGCCGAGGTAACAGTGCGTCGGGCGCGCGTAGCAATAGATGCATCCGTGTTCGCAGCCGCGATACGGATTTATGGATTGGTCGAAGCTGATATCCGGGCTGTCGTTGGTGGCGATGATGCTGCGTGCCGGCTCGATGCGGACGTCAGTCTTGAATGCATCGAGTTCGCCGAGGCTTTCCCAGCCGTCGTCGAAATCCTCCCGCAGTTCCTTCTCGTAACGCCCAACCCTGTTTGATCGCGCACCGCGTCCGCGACGCCGGTCGTCAGGGACGAGCACGTCGGCAGCAGGTTGAGCAGAACGTGGCGGCAGGGCCGGCATTGCGGGTGTGCTCTCGCTGTGATGAGGCGTCCCAACCATAGTTGCGATGACGAGAACATATCAAGAACAAAATGCATGTTGAACTTCAATCCGCGCGCGTAGCGCCGTATAAGCGGCATGCAGCGCTATCATGAAAGTCGCCAATGATTTCGGTGATCATACCGACCTTGAATGCAGAACGTGGGCTTGCTGCCACGCTGACCGCGCTGATTCCGGCGGTCGTGGATGGACTGATACGCGAGGTCATCGTTGTCGATGGCGGCTCGACCGATCGCACGCTCAAGATCGCGGAGGCCTCTGGCGCTGAGGTGGTCAAGGCAGACCGGGGCCGTGGCGTTCAGCTCATGGCCGGTGCGCAGCGCGCGCGATTTGACTGGCTTCTGTTTTTGCACGCCGACACGGTGCTGGAACCGGGGTGGGAGCGCGAGGCCTCTGCTTTTATGGATCGTGTCGACAGCGGGCAGCGGTCTCAAGCCGCCGTGGCGTTCCGCTTCGCGCTCGACGACGTAGGGTTCAGGGCGCGCCTGATCGAGGCCGGTGTGGCGCTGCGGTGTGGGCTGCTGCGCTTGCCCTACGGCGACCAGGGTTTGCTGATTCCCGCGCGCCTTTATCGGCAGATCGGCGGCTATCAACCGCTGCCGTTGATGGAAGACGTCGATATCATCAGAAGGCTGGGGCGCCGGCAAACAGTCATGTTGCGCAGCCGCGCGGTGACGAGTGCGGTGCGCTATCAAAGCGACGGCTACGTCCGGCGCGTCGCACGCAATCTCTCGTGCCTGACACTCTACTTCCTGCGAATCCCCATCCGCACGATTGCGCGTATTTACGGCTAACTCCCGTTTTTATTGCGCGATAACGCGCCAACGTGCGCATGCGAGTTTCCCGCCGATGCCACACAGTGCAAAGTTCAGCGATCGAACCAGGACGAACCCAAAAGCGGTGTTTCTTCCGCGTGTGGTGGTCATGGTCAAAATGCCGATGGCCGGGCGCAGCAAAACCCGGCTGGGCCGCCAGATCGGACACGCGCGTGCCGTTGCTTTCGCCCGTCATACGGCTGCTGCGGTGGTGACGCGTCTCGTAGGTGCCCGACGATGGCACGTGTCGGTGGCTATCTCACCGGATCGCGACTGTTTCCGCGCTCGCAGTTGGCTTCCCGCGCACGCGGTTATGCCGCAAGGTCGAGGTGATGTCGGTGAACGTATGCAACGGGCGTTTCGCCATGTTCCGGCAGGGCCGATGGTTTTGATCGGGGCGGATATTCCAGCTGTCCGGCCTTCTCATATTGCGGCGGCTTTTGCGGCTCTCGGCCGTGCCGACGCGGTTTTCGGGCCGGCGGCAGACGGCGGCTATTGGCTGGTTGGGCTGAAGCGACGGCCACGTTTGCTGTCACCATTTCGTGGCGTGCGATGGTCCAGCCACCACGCACTGGGCGATACGCTGGCCAATCTCACAGCGCATGGCGTGGCTTTTGTACCCACATTAAGCGATGTCGATAATGCTGACGATTATGAACATGTTGCGGGGTGGAGCGGACGCCGCGTTTTGCCGTGGTCGGTTGGCCGCCATTTGCCGCTTTCTTCAGATTGCGAATAATCCGAGACACATGTGTTTGCGTGGCGTAATGTCACTGCGGGGAGAATAAGGGTGGTGTCATGGTGCACGCATCGCCGCATGTGTCAGCGGCGCAGGTGCTGGAGGCTGGCAGGCGCGCCGAGGCCGACGGCCGGGTCGAATACGCAATTCAATTCTATCGGCATTTGACGGAGCATTTTGGAGCTGCACCGGAAACGGCATTTGCTCGGGAGGCGTTATCGCGGCTCGAAGGCCGGCGGAATGGCGCTTCTCGCGGCCAGGGCGCTGCGAGAACGACGCCGCCGCGCGCGATCCCGGGCGGGGCACACGCACAGGCCGCACACAGACCTGTCGCATCGGGCCAGCCTGCACCGATCCGGATTTCGCCCGTTGGCAGTCTGGAGCCACCGCCGCTGCTGGTTTTGCCTGATCACCCCGGCGGCTATCTCGCGGGCCGCATTATGGCTTACGTGATGTTGGCCATCGGCGCGCTCGCCGTGATTGGTGGGATCGTGCTGATCGCGGGACTTATACTTGTCGGGCCAGGACGGCTTTATACGTCCGGTGTGCCGGAATTCGCATTGAGCCCTGCGACGGCGCTTTCGTTCGTCGCAGCAGGCGTGATGCTGCTGTTCTGGAGTCAGCTTGCCCAAGCGATATTCGATATCGCGCGTGCCAGTCGGGATATCGCCGCGATCGAGCGTGCGAAAGCCGAACACCAGAACGAAAGCGTGCGTTAAGCGGGACCGTCCGGCGCAGGAAGTTGGTCAGCCGCGTAAGTGGCTGGCGCCGGGCATGGACGCCATGGCTGCCCAACCGGGTTGTCCGGAAGCATTGTCGAAGACGGGCATGAAATGCTTCTGCCTCGCGAATGCGCGTGCATCCTGGGTGATTTGATCGAACATGGATGCGGCGGATTTCTGGGCCTTTTCCAGGAACGCGTCGATCGCAACGGCTTCCGCTGGCGAAAATCGTGGAATGACAGGCGGCGCGCTGGTGGACAAGCTGTCGATTGAAATGCGGCGCTCCGAAAGCCCGATATCCGCGAGCAGCGCGGAGACCTTGCCAATGTTTCCCTCGATCGCGAGAAACGGAAGCCGCGCCCGCAGCGCAAAGCAGACGGCGTGATAGCGCCCGCAGATCATGCCGGACGCGGTCGCGATCAGCGAGGTCATGTCTGTGCGGGTGCGCTGCGCGCCAGCATAGCGGACCGCCCAAGGCGTTTGCGGTGCAACCTTCGCGACCAGTCGTTTTGCCTCGAAACCGACGCGGCGGAACGGGCTTCCTTTCGCCGGCCACGGCGGCGGTGCCCGAAAACTGACCATGCGGACAGATGACCAGTGCTGCGCAAAGTCGATGAGGCGCGCGGTCTTGGTTTCCTCCGACGAGTCTGTGATGAGCAGCGGGCCATCGCCACGGGCTATTTCCACATCACGACAGGTCAGCGCGAGATCGGGCACGGTTTCGGCAAAAA
>JAEZBU010000143.1 GCA_023426855.1 Pseudomonadota bacterium
AGTTGGGCGCAAGAGCGCTATCAGCGCTTGGCGTCGGGAGGGACTCCGGCGCCGCAGACGGTATCTTCGGCTAGACGGGGGGCACTACCGATACAGGTTGATACCGCCTGTCGATATCTACTTAATCCCAAGCGGCCCAACTTCAATAGAGGCGCGAGCATAGCCTCACGAAAATGTGAATGGCATGCTTAAAGTTTTCAACAGCTTCAAGGTTGCTTGCTGGCGAACAAGCAACAGCCAGCAGGCCCTACTGCTGGAACTTCTTCAGTGAAATAGCCTCGCGCTTGAATATCGCGGCATCGATTTCCTCGCTCTTGTTGAGGCTCGACAATTCAACGCGTGTTTCCAGCCCCTGAGCGTCAACCGTCACCCACTCTTTGAGATCGAGCGCGGGCTGCTTGGTCATGAACAGGGTGATACGGCCCGGCGCGTCGGGGCTTTTGTCTTGCATAGACAAAATGATCAGGTCGTCCGACTCCTGTACATCGAAGATGCGGGCGTCGCGCGCCAGATCGACATCCTTGCCCAGCAGCAGCCGAAACGGTGTGTTGTCCAGCTCGAAGATATCTTCGTTGTTCAAGTCATGGTCTTGGATGGCGAGCCAGCGCCCGTCCGAAATAATGACCTTCTTGCTCGGCGCGCCGTAATCGAAGCGGAAACGGCCAGGCCGCTTGACGTAGAACCGGCCACGCAGCTGCTTCTTGTCCGGGTCCGTCTGAAGGAACATGCCTTTGAGATTTGCCAGCTCGTTGAAATACCCGCTGACCTTGCTGACCGATGCAGCCTGCTGCTCGCCCAGTGTCGGCTCAGCGGCTTGGTTCGGGGTGACGGTGCCGCCCCAGCCCGGATTAGCACCGGCAGCGGCTGGAGCCTGCTTCTGATCCTGGGCGTAGGCAAGTCCCGCGGTCGCCAACAGACAGACGATGCCTGTCGTGGCCAACTTTGTGATTGCCCGCATCTCGACCCCCGGTCCGAACTGTTCCCGACTCACTGCCGCTCGATTGTCGCAACATTGAGACCAGACGGAGGCAAAGTCAGCCCCGCGCGCTTGCGTACGTGAGGATTATTGCGGTTGTGCTGTGGACGAAGCGCTTTGCAGCGCCTCAAGCAGCCGAGGACGCCAGAACGCCGCTGGAACTCAGGATCTCGCGCTTGCCGGTCCCGCTGGCAGGACTGATGATCCCATCCCGCTCCATGCGTTCGATCAGGTCGGCGGCGCGATTGTAGCCGATCGACAGCCGCCGCTGGATGTAGCTGGTCGAAGCCTTGCGATCACGCAGCACGATAGCGACGGCCTTTTCGTAAAGATCGACCTCGTCACCCTTGCCCCCGCCGGACGACGACACCTGGTCGGCCTCCTGCTCGACGTCGGTGATACCCTCCACGTAGCTCGGCTGACCCTGCTGACACAGGTACTGCGCGATGCTTTCGACCTCGTCGTCCGAGACGAACGGTCCGTGTACGCGCACGACCTGGCCGGAGCCCGGCGAAAACAGCATGTCGCCCTGACCGAGAAGCTGTTCGGCGCCCATCTCGTTCAGGATCGTGCGGCTGTCGATCTTCGACGTCACCTTGAAGCTGATGCGGGTCGGGAAGTTGGCCTTGATCGTGCCGGTGATGATGTCAACGGACGGCCGCTGGGTGGCCATGATCAGATGGATGCCGGCGGCGCGCGCCATCTGCGCGAGACGCTGCACCGCAGCCTCGATATCCTTGCCGGCAACGATCATCAGATCGGCGAACTCGTCGACGACCAGCACGATGCGCGCCATCGGCTCGAGCTCGAGCGTTTCGGTCTCGAAAATGGCCTGGCCAGTGTGGCGATCAAAACCGGTCTGAACGGTGCGCTGCAGGTTTCCGCCCTGCTGCTGCGCCTGACGCACGCGGCTGTTGAACGCATCGATGTTGCGCACGCCGAGCTTTGACATGCGCTTGTAGCGCTCTTCCATCTCGCGCACGGCCCAATTGAGCGCAGCGACAGCCTTCTGCGGATCGGTGACGACCGGCGTCAAAAGGTGCGGAATGCCGTTATAAACCGACAGTTCCAACATCTTCGGATCGATCATCAGCAGGCGGCAATCTTCCGGCGCCAGTTTGTAGAGCAGTGACAGAACCATCGAATTGACGCCGACGGATTTACCCGAGCCGGTGGTGCCGGCGACCAGCAGATGCGGCATCCGCGCCAGATCGACGACGATCGGATCGCCGCCAATCGACTTGCCGAGCGCCAGCGGCAGCTTGGCTTCGCTTGCAACGAAAGGTTCGGATTCGAACATCTCGCGCAGCAGCACACCCTCGCGCTGTGGATTGGGCAGTTCAATACCAATGACGTTACGGCCGGGCACGACGGCGACACGCACCGCAGTTGCGCTCATCGACCGCGCAATGTCTTCCGCCAGACCGATGACGCGCGATGATTTGGTGCCGCGCGCAGGTTCGAACTCGAACAGCGTTACGACCGGGCCAGGCTTGATCTCACGGATTTCACCCTTCACGCCGAAATCGGCGAGCACATCCTGAAGCAGGCCGGCAGTACCGCGCAGGACCGACTGGGCCACATCAGCATTCGGCTTGGTCGCCGTCGGGCGCTTGAGCAGGTTGAGGCTTGGCCCGCGGAAACCCGCTTGGCCACGTTTTTGAGACGATCCGCCGAAGAAGCGCTTGCTGGCCGGGGGCGGCGGCGCGCGTTCGGGCATCGGCAGGGGACCGAAGTCGAGTTCAGGCTGTGGGCGTTGTGCGGCAGCCGCAGTTTTGGGCGCAAAACGGGCGGCAATCTTGCTGCTCTCGATTTCGGTCGAGCGATCGAAATCGGTCTCGCCGCCATCCAGGTCGCCAACATCGGCTGTGTCGTTGTCCGCTGTCGCCGACCAAACAGGTTCTGCATCGCGGACAGGATCGGCCGCCGAAAGAACGGGTTCCGCGCCGCGTCCGACAGGAGCGCTTGCCGGAGTCCAGGTTGGCTGCGGGTCGGTTTCATGGCGCAGACCACTGTCAGGCTTGGCGCGGCGACGGAACATGCCGAGCCAGCCAGCCCCCGCCGCACGCTCATGAGTCACGGGATCAGTTCCGTGCGTGATCGGTCGCGGCAAATCGGCCGGAGGCTGACGCATGCCCAGCCCCATGCAGCACGTGAATGCCGCGAGGCCGCCGGAAAACAGCACGATACCGGCGACGCCACCTGTCCGCACGGGCACGATATACGACAACGCGCCAGCGGTGAGATTGTAGATCAGATCGCCCAGAATACCGCCGAAGCCGTGGTGCAGCGGCCAGCTTGCCGCCGTCGGCAACGCAGATGTGCCGGCAGCGAGTGCCAGCACGGAAACGGGCAAAAGGAACGACCGCAGACGAAACGTCGGTACGCGGCCGTGCGAGATCAGCTCGATGCCCCAAACGCTCGGCGCCAGGATGACGAAGACAGCGGCGAGGCCGAAAAGCTGCAGCAGCAGATCCGATACGACCGCGCCACCTGCACCGAGCAGATTACGTGGCGCGTTCAAGCTCGTATGCGAGAGGCTTGGATCGCTGACCGACCACGTCACCAGACTGAGCCAGCCGGCTGCGCCCAGAATACATAGCGCTATGCCGGCGCTACGTACGAGCCAACGCGCCAGCCTGTCTTCCATCAGGTCCGGCAACAGTCTTTGCTGATCGAATCCAATACTCTCGCGATACATCTACTCTGACTTGGTTACGCTGACACGAACTACGACACGACAGATACAAGGCGTTGCAGCGCCTCCCTGATCTTAGCCGGACTATGCACGAGGGCGACCCGCACATAGTTTTCACCGGGATTAATCCCGTCCGCACCGGACTGGGCCAGGAAGGCGCCAGGTACGACTTTGACACCACAGCGTTTCCAAAGGGTTACCGTCGCTTCGACGCCACCGCCGATTTGGC
>JAEZBU010000144.1 GCA_023426855.1 Pseudomonadota bacterium
GCTGCCGATGGTGCGACAACCCTGGCGGCTCTGACGGCAACGTCGGTGCAGCGCGGTCTCGCCTGGCTGCCCGAGCCGCCGACGCTGTGGCTGGTGGGTGGTGGCGGGCGCCGCAACAAGCACATCATGGAATTGCTGGCGTGGCATCTCGATGCGCCGATTGCGCCAGTGGAAGCCGTCGATCTCGATGGCGACAGTCTGGAAGCGGAAGCGTGGGCTTATATCGCGGTGCGGACGCTGCGGGGTTTGCCGATCAGTTTTCCCGGTACGACCGGGGCACCGCAAGCGCTCAGCGGTGGCATCATCACGCGCGCTGGCGGATGAGCAGATGCGGACTGTTGGCGCTGCGTGAAGCGCCAACAGTCGCGTCGTGTGATTACTTCTCTTCGCTCTTTTCGCGCAGGATCTCGGCAAGCCGCGTATCGACGTAGCTGCCGACGCAATCCTTCAGGGCGAGCATGCGATCCTCGCCCTCGAAGAAGTGGTTAGCGCCCGGGATGATCTCGTGCGTCAGCTTGATGCCCTTCTGCACCTTGGTCTTCACCGCCAGTTCGGCGACCGAGGCGGACGGCACCACGCGATCCTTCTCGCCGTTGACCAGCAGGCCGGACGACGGGCAGGGCGCCAGGAACGAGAAATCATACAGGTTGGCGGGCGGCGCGACGCACACGAAGGCATCGATTTCCGGCCGGCGCATCAGAAGCTGCATGGCGATCCACGTGCCGAACGACACGCCCGCGATCCAACAGCTCTTGGATTCCGGCTTGGCAATCTGCAGCCAGTCGAGGGCGGACGCGGCGTCGGACAGCTCGCCCGGGCCGTTGTCGAAGAAGCCCTGGCTGCGGCCGACACCGCGGAAGTTGAACCGCAGAACCGAGAAGCCGCGCTCCGCGAATGCGTAGTAGAGATTGTAGACCACCTGATTGTTCATGGTCCCGCCGAACTGCGGGTGCGGATGCAGAATCAGGGCGATCGGGCTGTCACGCGCCGGTTCGTGGTGATAACGGGCTTCGATACGGCCAGCAGGCCCATTGATAATCAGCTCGGGCATCTTTCCTCGAGGGTTGGCTGTTTTATTGAGCGTTCGGAAACACTGGGTGTGCAGGGCATTTCGAGCCCTTCCAAATCGCTCTGGCGAAATGATCGCGGCGAGCTATATAGGAAAACTTGACTTCCGGGCTCGGAATTCCCATAGTCTGGCCAGAATTAGAACAGTTCGAAAGTTGTGGACGCACGAGCCAGCAGGGTTTACTGCCAGCCGCGTCCTTCTAGCACGGTTGCGGGTAGCAATTGCAAGACCTGCCTGCGGTTGTCGTCTTTACGGGCGGCGCGTTTGGGCGGGATTGTTGGAGAGCATTGGTGGAGCTGAATACACGAGGTCGGTATGCGGTCATGGCTATGGCCGATCTCGCGCAGCATGGCGGGGACGCGGCCGTGCCGTTGTCAGCGATCGCCGAGCGCCAGCACCTCTCGGTCGCCTATCTCGAACAGCTCTTCCTGAAATTGCGCCGCGCCGGTCTGGTGGAGAGCGCGCGGGGCCGCGCAGGTGGCTACAAGCTCGGCCGCCCGGCGTCCGACATCATGGTCGCAGAGATCATGACGGCCGTTGACGAAGACACGCGCATGACGCGCTGCACGTCCGAAGGCGAAGCCGGTTGCTTCGGCGAAGGCAAGTGCCTGACACATAACCTGTGGCGCGCGCTGGGCGACAATATTCGCCTATTCTTGTCGAACATCAGCCTGCGCGAAGTGCTGGACGGGAGCCTGACGGCACGTCCGCAGCCGCTCGACAATCGCGTGGAAGCGCCAGCCGAATGACTGCACAGCGGACATATCTCGATCACAACGCGACAGCGCCGTTGAGGCCCGAGGCGCGGTCGGCGATGCTGGCGGCGCTGGACGTCGCGGGCAACCCGTCGTCGGTGCATGCGGAAGGTCGTCAGGCACGCTCGATCGTGGAGAACGCGCGCGAGCAGGTGGCCCGGCTGGTTGGCGCGCGGCCCTCGCAGGTGGTGTTCACCAGCGGTGCGACGGAAGCCAATGCGTGGCTGCTGCGAGCCGGGTGGGATGTGGTTTTTGCCTCCGGCATCGAGCACGATTCTGTCCTGGCCTCGATCCGAGCCGCCAATGCACGACTGGTCGATCTTCCGGTCGGTCGCGATGGTGTCGTTGCGGCTGGGGCTATCTCGGAGGCGCTCGACGGTGCCGCGGATGGTCGGCGGCTCGTGACGTTGCAGCTTGCCAACAACGAGACCGGCGCGATCCAGCCAGTCGCCGAAGCCGCTGAACTGGCTCATGCGCATGATGTACTGTTCCATTGTGATGCGGTGCAAGGCGCGGGCAAGATCGCGATCGATTTCACTGCGCTCGGTGCGGACAGCATGAGCTTATCAGCGCACAAGATCGGCGGTCCGAAAGGTATTGGCGCGCTGGTACTTCGCGACGGCTTCGAGCCGACGCCGTTGATCGCTGGTGGCGGTCAGGAACGGCGGCGTCGGGCGGGCACGGAAAACGTCGCCGGTATTGCGGGTTTCGGCGCCGCAGCCGAGGCAGCGTTGCGCGATCTGGCTGATATGCCGCGTCTGGCGGGTCTGCGCGACCGCCTGGAGCGCGAGGCTTTGGCCATGGTGCCGCAGGCCGTGGTGGTGGCACAAAACACGCCGCGCCTCGCCAATACGACGTGCATTGCCGCGCCGGGGATGAGTGCGGAGACGATGGTGATCAAGCTCGATCTGGCAGGCGTGGCGGTGAGCGCCGGTGCGGCCTGCTCGTCGGGCAAGGTGGGTTCGAGCGCGGTGCTGGCGGCCATGGGGCTGTCGGAGCACATCGCGCGCAGTGCGATCCGGGTCAGCCTCGGCTGGTCAAGTGCGGATCGCGATGTGGACACGTTCCTCGCAGCATGGACCGCGATTGCGGGCGCACAGCGCCCCGCAGCGGCGGCTTGAGGACACAGGGATAAAGCGACGAGAAAGGATCGTCAGGAGAAGATCATGGCAGCAGTTCAGCAAACCATCGACCAGGTTCGGCAGATCGACGTCGACCAGTACAAGTACGGGTTCGAGACGAAGATCGAGAGCATCAAAGCGCCGAAGGGGCTGAACGAGGATATCGTCCGCTTCATTTCGGAGAAGAAGGGCGAGCCCGCGTGGATGCTCGAATGGCGGCTGGAGGCCTATCGCCGCTGGCGCGCGATGACCGAGCCGACCTGGGCGAAGCTCGACTATCCGAAGATCGACTTCGAGAACCTGTATTATTATTCGGCGCCGAAGAGCACCGAAGGCCCGAAGAGCCTCGATGAGGTGGATCCGGAGCTGTTGCGCACCTATGAGCGTCTCGGCATTCCGCTGAAAGAGCAGGAATTGCTGGCCGGCGTGCAGGGCGCGCGGGTCGCCGTCGATGCCGTATTCGACAGCGTGTCGGTGGTCACGACCTTCAAGAAGGAGCTGGCCAAGGCCGGCGTCATCTTCTGTTCGATTTCCGAGGCGCTGCGCGAGCATCCGGAGCTGGTGAAGAAGTACCTGGGCACGGTCGTGCCGCAGTCCGACAACTACTATGCCTCGCTGAACTCGGCGGTGTTCTCCGACGGATCGTTCGTCTACGTGCCGGAGGGCGTGCGCTGCCCGATGGAGCTGTCGACCTACTTCCGCATCAACGAGAAGGATACCGGCCAGTTCGAGCGCACGCTGATCATCGCCGACAAGGGTTCCTACGTCTCGTATCTGGAAGGCTGCACCGCGCCGATGCGCGATGAGAACCAGCTTCACGCGGCGGTGGTTGAGTTGATTGCGCTGGATGACGCCGAGATCAAATACTCGACGGTTCAGAACTGGTATCCGGGCGACAAGAACGGCAAGGGCGGCATCTATAACTTCGTCACCAAGCGTGGTGACTGCCGCGGTCGCAACTCGAAGATCTCGTGGACGCAGGTCGAGACCGGTTCGGCGATCACCTGGAAGTATCCGAGCTGCATCCTGCGCGGCGACAATTCTCGAGGCGAATTTTACTCGATCGCCATTTCCAACGGCTATCAGCAGGTCGATAGCGGCACCAAGATGATCCATCTCGGCAAGAACTCGTCGAGCCGTATCATCTCCAAGGGCATCGCGGCCGGCTTCTCGCAGAACACCTATCGCGGGCTGGTTTCGGCGCATCGCAAGGCAACCGGGGCGCGCAACTTCACGAACTGCGACAGCCTGCTGATCGGCGATAAGTGCGGCGCTCACACGGTGCCTTACATCGAGGCCAAGAATTCGACGGCGCACTTCGAGCATGAAGCGACGACGTCGAAGATTTCCGACAACCAGCTTTTCTATTGCAGACAGCGCGGATTGTCGGAGGAAGAAGCGGTGGCACTGATCGTCAACGGCTTCGTGCGTGACGTGCTGCAGCAATTGCCGATGGAGTTCATGGCTGAAACCCAGAAGCTGATCGGGATCAGCCTTGAAGGCTCCGTCGGGTGATGATCAGTCATGGACGTTTGCACGTGTTGGTAGCAAAATCGGCAATCCGTCCCGCGGTGGAGACGGATTTCCGGGCGTATCGGACCTGAGGGACGAGAGCCCCGGTCTCAAGTAGCTGGAGGAAACACGATGACGATCGATATTTCGCAGCTCGAGAAGGCATGGTTGAAGGCCGAGACTGCGGCGGATGAGGTCAAACACGAGGCCATGCGTGTGAAAGCGGAGCTTGAACAGCATGGGCGCGGTGAGAATGGCAACGATTACGGCAAGCTGATCGTGATCGTTGAGCAGCTTGAAGCGCGTCGGGAAGAAGCAGAGCGGACGGCGAGTGCCGCCTTTGATCGCTTCTGGTCGGCGCAGGGTAAGGGCAATGGGAACTCCGGCTCCGCCTATATGTAAGGCGGCACGGGCTACATGCGAGTGAATTGGAAATGCTTGAGATAAAGAACCTACACGTCAAGATCGCCGACGAAGACACCATGATCCTCAAGGGTGTCGACCTCATCGTGCCTAAGGGTGAGGTGCACGCCATCATGGGTCCGAACGGCTCGGGCAAGTCCACGCTCGCCTACGTGCTCGCCGGACGCGACGACTA
>JAEZBU010000159.1 GCA_023426855.1 Pseudomonadota bacterium
TCTATGGCACCCCGCTGTACACCGACGGTTACGCGCTGTTGGATCTGTTCAGCAACTACAAGATCAACGACACCTTCGAGATCGGCGCCAGCGTCAACAACGTGTTCGACGAAGGCTACACAAAAGCTCTCACAACGGCACCGAGCGTGTCGTGCGCCCCGGCCGGCGTAACCTGCAACACCGGCATGGGCCGCACGTTCCTACTCACGGCCAAGACACACTTCTGATCGCGCGCGGCTTCCCCGCCAAACGCCACCGCGCGGTCTGATAGCGCCCTGCATGACAACGGCAGTCCCGTCATGCAGGGCGCTTATCGTTTCAAGCGACGGTTGATGTCACCGACCGCTGACCGAGCGCCGCGCCTCGTCGCGCAGCACGCGCGGCGGCTTGCCGAACCATCCTTTGGTTGCGCGGGTGAATGCGCTCTGCTCGGAAAACCCCAGCAGGAAGCCGATCTCCGTCAGGGACATGTCGGTATCGCGCAGATAGCGCAGCGCAAGCGCGCGGCGGGTCTCGCTCAGTACCCGCTCAAAACTCGTTCCCTGCTGCGACAACCGCTTTTGCAACGAGCGCGGCGAAACGCGCATGCGTTCGGCGATCTTGTCGAGCAGCGGTGCTGACGTATGCAATGTTTCGGTGATCGCCCGCGCCGTGCGGGCCACGATATCCGTGCGCGCGGTGAGTTCGTTGAGCTTCGCTTGTCCAGCCTCCTCAAGGATCGTGTACAAGCGCGGATCAGCCGTATCACTTCGCCGCATCAGCGTCCGGCTATCGATTGTCACGCAGTTCTGATGACTGTTGAAGGAGACCCGAGGCCCGAAGATGCGATGCATCATGGGCGCGCAAGGTGGCTCGCGATGCTCCATCTCAACGAGCTGCGGGAACCAGTCTCCGCCCGCGATCTGCCGCAAGCGCAGGACGATCATCGCCAGCGTAAAATTGGAGAATTGGGTGCGGGGACCGGTCAGGTGGACCGGGAACCGCCACGCCAACGCTGCGACATCGCGTTCCTCGCGCAGTTCGACGGTTATGGGGTGCAGCACCAGTGAACCGTATCGCGCGATGGTCGCCAGAGCTTCGCGAACCGTCCTTGCGTGCAATACAAGATAGCCCAGCACGCCGCTCGCACCCTTGGGGTAAGCCTCGGCGAAAGCAAACCCCAGGCAGGGGTCATTGCTTTGCTCGGCAGCTCGCTCCATCAGCAGCGCCACGGAGTCGAAGGGCAACAAGTTATCGGAATTATCGATGTCGTCCACGCGCAGCCCGACGTCATCGAGCAACGCCTCGAAATTCAAAGCGCGCGAACGCACAAGCTCGCGAAATCCCACAAGCATGCTCGCACGGATCGTTACATCGTTAACTGCCACCATGATCAGCGCATCATGATCGAACTGCAGCAGATACCCAACGGCGCTTTTCGCCGCTATTGGTTGTGGAAAACGTTAACTAGCGCGCGTCTGAGGTCAAGCTTCGAACCCGCGAAGGCCTTAATTACGAGCGACGTTCAGCAGAATGACGGTCTCCACAAAGACAAAGTTAGGCTGCTGTATCAAAGAAAAGGACGATCTGGAGCAAACAATGGCATCTCAATCCCGTGACCAACACTCTCTTATGAACTCGGCTCTTCATCTGCTGCATCGCGCAGGCCAGCGCGCCGATGAGCTTTTTGCCGCTACGATGGGCGAAAACGACCTCACCCCGCGGCAGTTCGCCGTACTCAAGTCCGTCGCAAAGTCGGAAGACGTAAGCCAGACCGGACTGGTGCAGGCCACGGGTATCGACCGTTCTACTTTGGCTGACATCGTGCGTCGCTTGATCAAAAAGGGATTGCTTCAGCGCCGCCGCACCAGCCACGACGCACGCATGTACGCCGTCCGCCTGACGGCTGCGGGCCGCGATCTGCTGAAGTCGGCCGAACCGGCCGCCCGCAACACTGAAGAGCAGCTTCTTGCATCGCTTCCGGTGCGTCAGCGTTCTGCAATGATCGAGGCTCTCAGCACGATCGTCACGACGCTTGAGGAGCCGGAAGTCGAAGTCGCCGCCCCGGCCCCGCGCGCCCGCCGCGCTGCGCCGACGCCGGCTCGCAAATCGCGCCGCTGATAGAAAATTCACTGCATTTGATTGAAAAGGCGGAACGCGCAATACGCGTTCCGCCTTTTTCCTTTCGACCGTCCCAATACAATCTGGCTGGCGTCTGGCTATATTTGTCCAGTCGCTGACTGGCTCATCGCCGCAGCTTCGACATGAACGGTCCAACGACATCTGAATAGTCGTCGGTCCAGGCCCGCAGGCCATTTGCCTCGAGCTCGCGCGCCTCCGGCATCGTCCGGAAGGCTTCGATCACGTCGGCGTTCTTGGAGAAAATCGCCACGGTCGATGTGGTGCTGGCATAGCTGCCGTCGGCCTCGTCATCCGACAGGATCAACCCATGCAGGCCGGGAGCCAGCGGCAATGTCGCACCGAGCACTGAATCGAGGTCGAGATAGCGATTGGAAATGTGTAACAGGACAATACCATCGGGCGTCAGTTTCGATTCATAAAGGCGCAGCGCTTCCGCCGTCATCAAATGAACCGGCACTGCATCGGACGTGAACGCATCGACGATGATCAGATCGAAGCTATCGGCCGGCTCGCGGCCTATGGTCAAACGCGCATCGCCGACCACGATGTCGGGCTTGGCCTGACAGTGATGAAGGTAGCTGAAGCTTTTAGGATCCTGCGCCAGCTTGACGACTAATGGATCGATCTCGAAGAAGCGCCACTTTTCGCTGGCGCCCGCGTAGCAAGCCAGCGAGCCTGCGCCGAGACCAATCACACCATAACGTCCCTTGGCGCCCGTCTGCGCCAGCCGCGCGCGCACCCGCTCGACAGTCAGCGCCATCGGGCTTTTGGGGTGATAGTAGGTGCCGGGTGTCACATCGTCGCGATAAGCACCGTCGCTGTCGCGAATGCGTTGCGCCCCATGCAGCGTCGTGCCGTGCGTGAGGATGTTGTAGTCCCCGTCGTAAGACACCATGACGCGGTAGACGCCGAAGTAGCTGCGTTGCGCATCACCACGCTTCACCGTTGACGGCAACATCACGACGGCAAGGAACATCAGGATTGCGAACGCAAACTGGCGCGGCGGATACAAGAAGCAGAGCAGCAGCAGGATCGCGAACACCATGGATATGAGAGCCGCTGAGCCGTACTCGATCAAAATCCCGCGCTGCCATCCCAAAAGCCAACTCAGTGCGCCTTCGCTATCCACCGCCAACAGCAACTGGCTGGCCTTCGGCATCCAGTAAATGGCCAGCACACCACTGGCCATGATCAGCCAAAGCTTCAGAAGTTCACTTAAACCGTCGCCATCGAGACTGGTCCATGTGGCAGGCACCGGCAGCCGGACCAGCCGCAGAATGCTCACGACCGCCTGACCGAGCAGACGGAAAACGTCGGCCGCGCCCGGACGACAGGCCATGGTCAGCGCCAACAGCAGCGGATACTCGAACACTTCCGAAAAGATCTGTGGTGCGATCAAAGCCGCAAACAGACCACCGAGCACGCCACCCAGCGACATCCACAAATAGAACTCGGTCAGGTATCGCGGCGCTGGCCGCAGATCGTACAGCGTCCGGTGCGCGACCATGGCCGAGGTGAAGAATACTATGACGCCGGTAGCACTTGTGATGATCCAGCCATCATGCTCGGTCTGCGACAACTGCAACAGCGCGACGACCACCGCTGCCAGATGCAGAATGAGCAGCAGCCGCGTCGGGATCAGCGCGCGCTCGCGAAACACGATGACGAAGGTCAGCAGGTAAAGCGCAAGTGGCACCACCCACAACAACGGGGCTGATGCGACGTCGGTCGTGACGTGCGTTGTAAAGGCGGTCAGCAACGCCGACGGAACCATGGCGAGGCCGACCCATCCGAGCCGGCGCGACCACAACGGCCGCTCGTCCGTCGCACCTTCGGCCTGCACCGCCGTCGGCGCCGAACCTTCGGCACGCGCACGCAAGGCCCAATAGCAGATGCCGATCGCGCCGATCAGAACGATGAAACCACCGCTCCAGACACTCGCCAGCGCCCGTGCACCGAGCGCAGGCTCCAGCACGATGGGATAACCGAGCAGCGCAATCAGACTGCCGAGATTACTCGCTGCATAAAGGAAGTAGGGATCGCGGCCGCTGGGATGGCCCGTTGCCGCGAACCAGGCTTGCAGCAATGGCGCATTTGCAGCGACAGCGACAAACGGCAAGCCTACGGCGACAGCAAACAGCGCCATCTGCCAGAGATACGGGTTACTGCCCTCGGACGGCTCACTCCACCCGGCCGGCAGCCCGATCGGCAGAACCAACAGAGCCAGAGCGCACACCCCGAGATGGACAAAACCGGCCATCCTGGCCGGAACCAGCCGGTTCACCAGATGCGCGTAGCAATAGCCGGCAAGCAGGGCGCCCTGGAAAAAGCACATCGCCACTGCCCACACCGACGGCGAGCCGCCGAGCACGGGCAGCACCATCTTGGCGAACAGCGGCTGGATCGAGAACAACAGCAGCGCGGACAGAAAGGTCGTGCACGTAAACACGGCAACCAGCCCGAAGCCGGAAGATCGCACTTCACTCCGTGCGGCCGATGACAGGCCATCACCAGTCATACGCTCTCCTGTAAATAATGCGCGCTGTTTCGGCTTGGGATGTATCGGACGTCAGACGGTCACCGCTTCGCCCACCCGCGGCACCATCACATTCTGACCGCTCATTTCAGCGACGAATGCGTCGGCATTGGGATCGAGCATGCCGGCGAAGGTTCCATAGTGGCACGGCAGCACCATGCCGAATTTGAAGTACTTCTTGCACGCCATGGCCGCCACCCGCGCACCCATCGTGAAGCGATCGCCGATCGGCACAATGCCGACAGCCGGCTGATACAGCTCCTGGATGAGTGCCATGTCAGAGAAGATGTCCGTGTCGCCCATGTGATAGACGGTCTTGCCCTCCTTGGTGCGCAGCACGATGCCGCACGGATTGCCGAGGTAGGTGCCGTTGGACGAAGAGGAATGTAGCGCCTGGGTCAGCGTCAGGTCGAAATCGGCCGAGCGCACCGTACCGCCAGTGTTCATCGGCTCCAGCTTTTCAGCACCTTGCTGCCCGACATGCAGGGCCAGCTCGAATACCGCGAACAGCGTCGCGCCGGTTTTCTTGCAGATCTCGCCCGCGTCGCCGATGTGATCGTCGTGGCCATGCGTCAGCGCGACATGGGTTACGCCCTTCACCGCGTCATCCCAGTTCACGCCGGATTTCTCGAAGGTCGGGTTGCCCTTCAGGAACGGATCGATCAACAGAACGCTGTTTCCGGTTTCGATACGGAAGCAGGAATGGCCGAACCAGGTGATCTTCATGACGGATGCCTTATTCTGAATTTGTGCAACGTCTCGGGTCGCGGCGCAGTATAAAGCCGCGGAAGACGGCAACAACCCTTCCCGATCTCAAGATGGATTGATCGCGTGACCGAACTCCCCACCGGCGAAACCCTGACTGAAGCAGAAGTCTTCGCGGCCCGTATCGCGGATGGCCAACGCCTGCTCGGTCTTGATTTGGGAACAAAAACGATCGGAGTCGCGCTCTCCGACGTCTCGCGCATCATCGCTTCGCCGCTGGAAACTGTCATCCGGACCAAGTTCAAGGCCGACGCCGCACGCCTGATCGACCTCGCGACCGAACATCGCATCGCAGGGTTCGTCCTCGGCCTGCCGCGCAATCTCGATGGCAGTGAAGGACCACGCGCACAATCCACGCGCGCATTTGCAAGGAACTTCAACCGTCTCTCGCCGCTGCCGATATTGCTCTGGGACGAGCGACTGTCGACGGCGGCTGCCGAGCGCACGCTGCTCGAAGCCGACACCAGCCGTCGGCGCCGCGCCGAGGTGATCGACAAGCTCGCCGCGACGATCATTCTGCAATCGCTGCTCGATCGCCTGAAGGACCGCTCGCGCAATCTCATCTGACGCGATTGCGAAGCGATGCAGCCATATTCTGGGGTAAACTGCGTCACCTGATTTGCCGCAACTGCTCAGCCAGGGCCTGATCGCCATGACCTCTCACCTGGCCTCGACCGACGAGGTCTTCAATCAGTCGCCGCCGTTCGCCGGGCA
>JAEZBU010000167.1 GCA_023426855.1 Pseudomonadota bacterium
CGCCGCAGAACGGAACGAACACGAGCTGGGTCCGGCCCATGGTGATGACATCCATCGCCGAAAGCGGGACGGCCGCGGTCGGACGCTTGTCATTGACCGAGACCACATTCGTTTTAGCGAGGTTCGGCACGAACAGGAAGGAGCGGTCGGCGGAATCGTAGCGGATATAGGCCTGCTCCTCCGAGGAGATCGCCTCGTCTCCGAAGTCGATAGCGATGCGCTGGGTCGAAGAGCGGCCCATCGTGTTGTTGCCTTCGTAGATGGCGCGATAGGCGCCGAGGCCCATGCCGCCGACTATGACGAGCCAGCCAACCACCGGATCCTGATGGAATTTCCCGCGCTTCACGGCCTGCTTGCCGCGCACGAGCTGGGTGCGGGCGGGCTCCTCCGGTTCGGGGATCGGCGGCGGTTCAGCGCGCACGACACGGGTTGTCGGCGGGGCGTCGAACTCCACGTGTTTGTCAACAGGAGGAATGTTCGGCGTGCCACCACGGGCCGCGCGGGCGGCTTCGGCGGCGCTCGGCACGCCCTGGGGGCGGATGAGCTGAGTCGTGGCCTCGGCGACCGGCCGGTCGTGGTCGTCGTCTTGTTCGATCGGCTGCAGTGCGCGGGGCGGTTCTGCGGCTGGCTTCGGCGTCGGTTCGCTCGGAGCGGCCTGGCGGATCGTGTCGTCCTTGCTGGCGTTGGCCAGCGCCTCCCGCAATGAGCCGAGGAAGCGCCCCGGCGCGCGGCCGGCTCCCGGCCGGTTGTGATCGTCACTCATCATGAGCCTCCCTAAAATCCCCTGCAGCGCGCACGCCTTGGCGAACACGCCCACCATCTCCAGTTCACGGGTCCGCCGCACCGAACCGCAATTGCACCTGGCCAAGCATCACCCGGTCGCCCGGGGTCAAATGTGCCTGCGCCACCGCTACATCGTTGACCTTGATCCCGTTGCCTTCGCCGCCGCCGAGATCCAGGATGATGAAGCCTGTATCCGGCGAGGGATAGACGACCGCGTGATAGCGGTGGACAGTCTTGTGCGCGATGCACAGATCATTGTCGTCCTGGCGTCCGATCCGCACCATGCCGGCGCCGATCCGCCGCCGTGACTCCTCCTGTCCTTCAACCTCGATCCATGCGTCGCGCGGTGGCGCCGGCGGCAGCTCGATCGGCTGTGGTGCCACCTTGGCAGGCGCCAGTCCGCGTCGCAGCAACAGCCCAAGCACCGCGAGCACCGGCACGATGAAGACGGCGGCCAAGCCGATCATCACAGCCGGGATGTCCGCGTAACCCTTTCTGACCCATGCAACACAAGCGGTGACGATGGCATCAAGCATCACCTGCAGGTCGCTGACGAAGCTGCTCTCCGGCATCGCCGCGCCGGCCAGCGCATACGACGACGCCAGCACACCCGCCAATGTGGCGGGCACGGCCGCAGCAACGAGCCTGCTCCCCTGCATCGCGAATCTCCATGAGCTGAGCAAAATGGTCACGTAAGAGGGCAGAACCATGGCCATACACCAGAAGTGGGCTTGCGCGAATCCGGGACGTTTTCGACACTGTTCAGGTGAGTGCCGCGGCCGGGTCATAATCGTGACACCTTGTCCGGGCACCACCGAATATATGCTTCGTAGCCGGGGACGAGGCGGCTTGCTGCGAGGCACAACGCGCGACCGCCTGGGCGCAAGCGAGACGAATGACTCATCTACTGGCCCTGCCTGCCGGGACCGAACTCGTCGGTGATTACCGAATCGAGCGCGTCCTAGGTGCGGGCGGGTTCGGCATCACGTATCTCGCCGAGGAAACGGCGCTCGCCCGCGATGTCACCATCAAGGAGTATTTTCCGGGCGACTTCGCCGCGCGCAGCGAGAGCCATGACGCGGTGCCGCGTTCGCAGGATTGCGCGGGCGACTATCAGTGGGGCCTCGACCGTTTCATCTCCGAAGCCCAGATCCTGGCGCGCTTCGATCATCACAATATCGTCCGCGTCTACCGTTATTTCCGTGCCAACAATACCGGCTACATGGTTCTTCAGTTCGAGGAGGGGCACAGCCTCAAGTCGTGGCTGAAGGGGCTTGGCCGCGCGCCGCGCCAGAAGGAGATCGATAGCTTCCTCGCGCCGCTGCTCGATGCGTTGGAGTTGATCCACAAGGCCGATTTCCTGCATCGCGATATTGCGCCGGACAACATCATTCTGCGGCCCGACGGCGCGCCTGTGCTGATCGACTTCGGCTCGGCGCGCGGCGACATCGCCCGGCATTCGCGGATCGTCAGCGCGCTGGTGAAACCCGGCTACAGCCCCTACGAGCAGTATGCCGAGATCGGCAAGCAGCAGGGTCCGTGGTCGGATATCTATGCGCTGGCCGCGACCCTCTATCACGCCATCACCGGCAAGCGCCCGCCGGACTCGCCGTCGCGGGTGGTGAAGGACGAACTGATCCCGGCGCGCGAGGCCGCGCTCAGTTCCTATCGTCCGGGATTTCTGGCCGCCATCGACAAGGCGCTGTCGCTCGACATCGACAAGCGTCCGCAGTCGGTCGCCGAGTGGCGGGGGGCGCTGCTGGCGCCAGCGCCAAAGCGCCAGAGCTGGCTGCAACGCACGATTTCGCGCCGGCCGCAGCAGGAAGCCGAGCCGCCGCTGGTCGGCGGCGCGACGGTCGCGTTGACTGCCCCGGTTCCCCCGCCGCCAGACGCGCCGGCAGAGCAGGGACGGCTGCTGGATTACATTGATCGTCTGAAGCAGAAGAGCCCTCAGTCCGCTGCGTCCGCGCCGAAAGCGGCTGCTGCGCCGGAGGACGTCCCTGCGCAGCCTGATGCACGCGCGCCAGCGCCCACCGTCGTGCTGCCGAAGGCGAAAGCCAAGTCGCGCGTGAAGGCGGCCCCGGCTGCCGTGGCACCAGTGCCGTCGCCTGGCAAGGCGCTGGTCCCGGTTAAGGCATCGCGCAAGAAGCTGGCGCGTCCGCGCAAGGTCAAAACCGGCGATGAACGGAGCTGGTGGCCGCTCGGCGTCAAGCTGCTGATCGGTGTCGCCATCGCGACTGCGGCCGTTGGCTTGCAGGACCGGCTCGCCGAGATGGCGCGCAACCCGCCGAAGCCGACAGTTACCGTCGCCGAGAAGAAATCGCCGCCGCCCACACCCGTGCGCAGCGCCGCGAGCGCTGTGCGCGAACCGGCGGTGACAAAGGACGTCGCCGCGGTCCGTGAGGTGCAGCCGCCACGCGAGACCCAGGCGCAGCGGGCGATCGAGCCCGCGCGCGAAGCCCCGCCACGTGATGTGGCTGCCATGACGCCGCCCGTGGCGGCACCCGTCGTGCCGACACCGCCAGCGCGGGAAATGCCTTCGCCTCGCGCCGAGCCGGACGCCGCACCCGAGGCGACCACGCGCGACATCCAAACCGCGTCGATTGCCGAGGTCGAACCGCCGCGCGTGGTGATCAATCATCCCGGTGGCGTCCTGTCGCTGGCGTTCACCGACGACGGCAGCGCGCTGATCACGGCCGGCGCCGACGGCACGCTCAGGCTGTGGAATCCGGAGACCGGCACTGAGACCCGCTCGATCACGCTCGGTGCATCGCGGCCGACATCGCTGGCGGTGATGGGTCGCCGCGCGCTGACCGGGCATGAAGATGGTTACATTCAGCTTTGGGATCTCGATCGCGGAGAGCGGTTGGGCCAGTTCCGGCGCAATGCGGCGAGCGTTTGGTCAGTGGCCTTCATGGGCGAGCCGAACCGCTTCGTTGCGGCCAGTCATGATTGGCTGGTGACCGTATGGGATGCCGCTAACACGTTGGCGCCGGCCATGGTGCTGGAAGGCCATGAGGGGCCGGTGCAGGCGGTGGCCTATGCGCCGCGTGGCCTCATTGCATCCGGCGGCGCCGATCGCGTGATCCGGCTGTGGGACGCCACCACCGGCAGCAGTGTGCGCACTTATCGCGGCCACCGCGATTTCGTCACGGCCATCAACTTTTCGCACGACGGCCGCATCCTGGCATCCGGTAGCCTCGATGGCGCGATCCGGCTGTGGTCGACCTCGTCGCAGCGGCTGTTCCGCAACCTGCCGCGTCACGGCGGCCGCGTTGGCAGCCTCGCGTTCTCGCCATCCGGTCAGTACCTGGCATCGGCCAGCGACGACGCGACCGTGCGTGTCTGGAATTTTCGTCGCGCACGCACGCTTCGGCGCGTCACTGATGTGAACGGCGCGGCGTACAAGACGCTGGCCTTCACGCCCGACGGCCGGTTCCTGGCTGCGTCGGGCAGCAGTGGCGCGGTGCGCAATTGGGACGTGTCGCGGCTGCTGGAAACGCCGTAGGCGGCACTGGCGCCGCCGATCAACGCCGTCGCCCACAGGTGATACACAGCCTGAACGCTGGGGACTCGGCAGCGCCATGATCTTGCGCCAGAATTTGCATTCGAATCGATGGTTCGCAATGGCGGCGAACCGCATTTCGCGAGGCTGTCGAGAGCAGCACGCGCTGGCGGCCGGCACACGCAGAACAGTCGTGCCGCCGGATTTCACGGAATCACTTCGTCCGGGGGGAGCATGTTCTGGCGAAGAAAGAGCGACGGCTTCGAGTGGCAGAAGCACGTACGCACCACGGTCAAGCTCAGGCGGGAAGATC
>JAEZBU010000217.1 GCA_023426855.1 Pseudomonadota bacterium
CGGGCACCAAGTCTGCGAGGCCGGACAGATCGCCGCCCTCGGTTTCGACCATATCGACCAGCCGGCCGAGTTCCTTGGCGAGATTGGCGGCCTGTGCCGGGGTGCTGGCGCCGGCAGCGGCGTAGGGCTCCAGCTCGCTGCCCGCGCGCATGGCCGTGGACCAGCGCAGCACCAGCTCGGTCAGCACCAGCCGCCGTTCCAGTTCGCTGATCGCCGGCGGAATAATCAGGCTGCCCGGTGTCGCGGTCGGCGTGGCGGCGAGACCTGACAGCAGCGTCAGGTCTTCCTCGGCTTCCGCGATTGGCCGGATGCGTGGCAGCAGCAGCGCGCGCTGACCGGCCGCGGCGAGGAAGGCCTGCTGCAGACTGCGCGCAGCGCGACGGGTTGGTAGCAGAATGGTGATCTGCGGCAGATCGAACGGCGTGACCGCCGCCCCGCCTGAACGTGGCAGGTCGCCGTTCAGGATCGCGGTTGCCAGTGCGTCGAGGAACGGCCGGCCGGCGGGCGCGGTGAACAAGGCGCCGGATGCCGCGGCCTCCGCGTGGATTTGCGGTGTGCCGCCCTCAGCGGACATCGGCACCGCGCATGAGGTTTTCTGCCTCGGTTAAAGCCTGCGGTGTGCCGACGTGCATCCAGACGCCGTCGAGCCGGATGCCATAGACTCGATTGCGGGCGATGGCGCGATCCCACAACACGTTGAGTGAGAAGCGTCCGTCCGGCGCGTCCTTGAACAGTCGCGGATGCGCAATCGAAACCCCGGTGAACACAAATGGCGCGACCTGCCGCTCGGGACGGCGCTTCACAACACCATCGGCGGCCATCACGAAATCGCCGCGACCGTCGTAGCCGAGACTGGCCGATCCAAGCGCCAGGAGCAGCAGGCAGTCCATCTTTTCAGGGTCGAACGCATGCGCGAGCCGGGCGAGGTTCGACTGTACGCCGTCGACCCACAGGCTATCGGAATTGTGCACCAGGAAGGGATCGCGGCCGAGTTTGGGAAGCGCCTTGACGACGCCGCCGCCGGTATCGAGCAACTGGCTGCGCTCGTCCGAGATGGTGATGGCGGGAGATTTGCGCTTGCGGACGTGGGTTTCGATCTGATCGGCGTGGTGATGCACGTTGACCACGGCCTGTGGAATGCCGGTTTCCGCGATGCGATCGAGCACGTGGTCGATCAGCGGCTTGCCGTCGAGCTTCACCATCGGCTTCGGCATCGTTTCGGTGAGTGGGCGCATACGCGTGCCCATGCCAGCCGCCAGCACCATTGCCGTCTTCGGAAGCCACGTCATGCAAGTCTCGTTCGTCGCTTGAGGATTGTCGTCAGGAGTGCTTCCGCGAAGGGCAGGGATTACGATGTCGTCTCAGCCTTCGATCGGAGGTGTACGGCCCTCTATCGGAAAATGCGAGTCGTACCATGCCTTCAGCGGTTGAAGTGTGGCGTGTTGGAGGTCGCGCTCCAGATACCCCCAGATGCGCGGAATGTGGCGGAGGTACTGCAGCTTGCCATCGCGGCGGGCGAGGCGCGTGAAAATGCCGAGGATCTTGGTGTTGCGCTGCGCCCCGAGGATCGCATAGGCGAGCCGGAAGGCTTCCTGGTCGAACGATGGGTCTGCGGCTGCGGCAACCTTTTGATAATGGGCGAGCAATTCCCGTTCGAGCCCGGCCGGCACATCGACGCGCGCGTCCTGCAGCAGCGACACCAGATCGTAAGCGGGATTGCCGTGCAGCGCGTCCTGAAAATCCAGCAGGCCGACGCGTTTCAGCCCGGATTTGTGCGGCAGCCACATCAGGTTGGGCGAGTGGAAATCGCGCAGCACCCAGCCAGCGGGCTGCGCCAGAACCAGATCGAAAAGCTGATGCCAGCGGGCGAGGTAGTCGGCGCGCACCGCATCAGGAACAGGCGCGCCCTTGATCGCCGGCCAGTACCAGTCGATCAGCAACTCCACCTCGATCTGCAGGGCGTCGCGGTCGAACGGCGGCAGGCGATGCGACAGCCCATCGCTGAGCGGCATCACCTCCGGCACGGGATGGCGGCGGATGGCGACCAGGACATCGACGGCAGCGCGCCAGAGATCGGCCTGCTTGCCTCCACCGTTGCTGATGGTGGTGCCGAATACCTCGTCGCCGAAGTCTTCCACCAGCAGCAGGCCACGCGGCAGATCCTGCGCCTTGATCTCGGGCGCCGACAGCCTTGCATCGCGCAAGGCGCCCGCAACCGCGACGTAAGGACGGACATCCTCGGCCAGATTAGCGATGCGGCTGTAGGGCTTACCGTCGCGGATCGGCGGGCCGTCCGGCTGGCGTGGCGAATCCATCAGGATCACCTGCTCCCCATCACGCACCAGCCGCGCATAGCGCCGCGCTGAAGCATCGCCCTGCAGGTAGTGGATCTGGCTCTCGGACCAGCCGGACCGGTGCAGGAAATCGTCGATGGCTTCCAGCCGCGCGACGCGCGGGCCGCAGGTGCCTAGTCCGGTGATGACAACGGTGCGTTCGGACGGATCGAAATCCGCGTCGTCGCTCAGCGTGATCTCGAAACGGTTCGCGGGCAGCAGCTTTTCGGCGCGCTCCGGCCATTCGATCAGGGCAACGCCAGCCGTGGTTTCCTCACCGAGCCCCAGTTCGCGGGCTTCTTCGGCATCGGACAGGCGATACAGGTCGAAATGGAAGATCGGATAGCGGCTGGCAGCATAGGTTTGTAGCAGGCTGAATGTCGGGCTCGGCACCTCGGCGTCGGCGTCATTCAGCAGCGCGCGCAACAACATGCGGGCCAGCGTGGTTTTCCCCGCGCCCAGATCGCCACGCAGCGCGACGACGTCTCCTGGCTTCAGCGCGAACGCGAGAAGCTCGGCCAACCGGCGCAGGCGAGGCTCGCGCAGGCGAGCATGTGTCCAGGACTGCATCATGCGGCGAGAGAGAAAGCGGGGCTGGCGCCTGCCGTCAAGCCTGAGCTGCAGTCGCGCCGAGATCGTGTGTCTCAACGGCAGCTTCGGGGAAGCGCACCGTGACCCGCGTGCCACGGCCGGGTTCAGAATCCAGGCGTAGATCGCCGCCATGCGCTTCAACGAGGCTCTTGGCGACCGACAGGCCGAGGCCGGCGCCGCGATGCTTGGAGCCGTGGCTGCGGCTCTCGAACCGATCGAAGACGCGGCGCTGCTGATCCTTCGGGATGCCGACGCCGTGATCCTCGACTGCAAACACCATCATGCCGTCTTCGCGCCAGCAGGACAGCCGCACCGTATCGCCAGGCTTGGAGAAACCGACGGCGTTCGACAGCACGTTATAGATGATCTGGCGAACGCGGCTTTCGTCGGCGATGAACGTCACGGCGTCGTCGGCGACGGCGATATCCAGTGTCAGGCGGGCGCGGCTGGCGCGTTCGCGCACGCCCATGATCGCGGCGTCGAGAACGGTGCGGACGTCGACCGGACCGGGTTTCAATTCCAGAATGCCAGCGTCGAAGCTGGTGAGATCCAGGATGTCGTCGATGATCGACAGCAGCGTCTTCGACGACACCGAGATATCACCGACGTACTCGTGCTGCTTGGTGTTCAGTTGGCCCGTGCGCGGGCTGGCCAGCAACTCGCTGAAGCCGATGATGTTGGTCAGCGGCGTGCGCAGTTCATAGGATACGTGGCTGACGAACTGGCTCTTCAGGCGATCGGCGGCGACCAGCGCCTCGTTGCGTTCCACGAGTGCGCGTTCGTATTGCTTTGAGGCGGTCACATCGAAGAAGGTCAGCAGGGTGGCGCCATCCGGCAGCGGCGCGGCAGCGAAATCGATCACCGACCCGTCAGGGCGAACCATCTGGCCTTCGATGGTGTTGCGCTGATCGGAAATGGCGGTAACGGCGCGATTGATCCGCATCCAGGTGCGCTGATCGTCGTACAGCGCACGCGCGTAACGGATGAACTCATCAATGTGAGGCTTATCGGCGAGAACGTCGTCCGACAGGTTCCAGATTGTTGCGAAGGCCTGGTTGGACAGCTTGAGACGGCCATCGGTGGCGAACACCGCAACGCCTTCCTTCAGGCTATCCAGCGTTTCGCGCTGCACATCGATGAGGGCGTTATAGCTGCTCTCCAGCTTGTAGCGTTCGGTCACGTCGTCATAGAGACGTGTCACGCCGCCATCCTGCCGCTGCACGGTGGCGACACGCAGCATGCGGCCGTCGGGCAGATGCCAGGTGTTGTCGAGTTCCTGGCCGGTGCTGTAGCAATCCAGCAGTTTGATCTTCCAATTCCGGTAATCGACCATCGAGGGCAGGCGGGAGTTTTCGCGCAGGCGGTCGAGGATTTCGCTATCGGTCGGATGCGTGGCGAGCCACGTGGCGTCGAGCCCCCACAACCGCTCGAACGCGGCGTTGAAGAAGCTCAGCCGCTGATCCTTGTTGAAGATGGCGACGCCGGTGGCCACGCGGTCCAGCGTGCGGTCGTAGGCGGAGATTTGCCGTTCAAGTTCACCCTGCGCGGTCTCCAGCGCGGTGATGTCGATGGCGGCCGAAGCCGTCGATTCGTCCAGCGGAACGACGACGACTTCATGCGGTTTACGCTGCCCCCCGACGATCAGCGGCAGGCGCTTCTTGTAGGCGTCATGTTTGGTCAGTGCACGTTCCACGGCGGCGCGCTGGCGGGATTCCAGCAGCTCGATCTGACGATCGCGCACTTCCGTTTCATCGGTCGCTTCGACGGCGGCGACGTAGGCTTTGTTGACCCAATCTATGCGGCCGCCAGTGCTGAGCCATACCGGCATCGGCAGGGCGTTGAGCAGGGCGCGGCTGGAACGGATATCGCGGGAAAGCTGGCGATGCTGGTCGATGATGCGCAGCAGGTCGCGCTTATAGCCGGCGACATCGCGCAAGCGCAGGACGGCGCGGGCGCCAGCGGCGCGGCCGTCAGCTTCCAGATGCCCGCTGGCGGCGGTCTTGAGCAGCAGATTGAACGGTCGCCCGTCCGCAAACAGGCCGTCCAGGCCGGATTTGAGTGCTTCCGCTGACTCGGCATCCAGCCAATGGCCGAAGCGCAGCAACTCGCGCTGGTCTTCCGGCAGACCGGGGACAGTCGTCAACGTGTGCGTGATGACCCTGAGACCCTGGCCTTCCTCCCAGAAAATCAGAACCTGGGCCTCGGCTTTGACGATCGCTTCGGCTGTCATCAGGTTGCGGCGCAGATCGGCGGATTCCGCTTCCGCAGTGCGCACGGCCCGGCGCGAGCGCTGGACCGCATACCAGACAAGGCTGATGACCAGCGCGAAGGTGCCGGTGCCGAGCGCGATGCCGAGCAGATGTCGTGCGCCCAGGCCCGCGACGCCGGAGGCGCGGCCCTCGATAACGCCGAGTGTCAGGATGATCACGCACGCCAGACTGGCCAGCAAGAGCGCGAACAGCTCCCGCCGGTTGGCGTCGGTCCTGTCCTGGCGAGCGGCCACCTGCATTGCGTTCCGTGAAAAAGGTCAATGATTGCGCCAATCGGAACGCGAAACGGGACGCAGCTTAGTGGGCCTCTGAGCCCGCGAATCAGTCGAATTATGCGGACCTTCACTGGTCGTGGCCAGGGCTGCAACAGCACGCAGGACATGAAAAGCACATGGCCGCTGCGCGAATGCACGCAGCGGCCATGGTTGACTGTGGAACTTGTGCCCGGCGCCCTATGAGCGCGCGGGCTTCCAGCCTCAGTAGCGGTAGTGGTCGGCCTTGAACGGACCGGCCGCTGCAACGCCCAGATACTCGGACTGCGCCGGCGTCAATTTGGTCAGCTTGGCGCCGACCTTGGCGAGATGCAGCATCGCGACCTTCTCGTCGAGATGCTTCGGCAACGTGTAAACCTCGATCTTATACTTGTCGGGGTTGCTGAACAGTTCGATCTGCGCCAGCGTCTGGTTGGTGAACGAGGCCGACATCACGAACGAGGGGTGGCCGGTCGCGTTGCCGAGATTCACCAGGCGACCTTCCGACAGCAGGATGATGCGCTTGCCGTCCGGGAACTCGATCTCGTCGACCTGCGGCTTGATGTTGTCCCACTTCAGGTTCTTCAGGCCGGCAACCTGGATCTCGTTGTCGAAGTGGCCGATGTTGCACACGATGGCGCGATGCTTCATCGCCCGCATGTGCTCGGCGGTGATGACGTCCTTGTTGCCGGTCGCGGTCACGAAGATGTCGGCGCGCGGGGCGGCCTCTTCCATGGTGACGACTTCATAGCCTTCCATGGCGGCCTGCAGCGCGCAGATCGGATCGATTTCCGACACCAGAACGCGGCAGCCGGCGTTGCGGAGGCTGGCGGCAGAACCTTTGCCGACGTCACCGAAGCCGGCAACCATGGCGATCTTGCCCGCCATCATCACGTCGGTGCCGCGACGGATACCGTCGACGAGGCTCTCGCGGCAGCCGTACAGGTTGTCGAACTTCGACTTGGTGACGCTGTCGTTGACGTTGATAGCCGGCCACAGCAGCTTGCCCTGCTTCTGCATCTCATACAGGCGATGTACGCCCGTCGTGGTCTCTTCCGAAACGCCCTTGATCGACTTGGCGATCTCGGCGAACCAGCCCTTCGGCTTCTCGGCCAGCATTTTCTTCAGCAGGGCGAAGAAGATTTCCTCTTCTTCCGAACCCGGCTTGTCGAGGAATGCGGTGTCGCCCTTCTCGGCGCGCAGGCCAAGATGCACGAACATGGTGGCGTCGCCGCCGTCGTCGAGGATCATGTTGGGGTAGCCGCCACCGTGCCAGTCGAACAGACGGGCGGTGTAATCCCAGTAGTCCTTCAGCGTCTCGCCCTTGATCGCGAACACCGGAACGCCGGCTGCGGCAATGGCGGCTGCGGCGTGATCCTGGGTCGAGTAGATGTTGCACGACACCCAGCGGACGTCAGCGCCGAGGGCGACCAGCGTCTCGATCAGCACGGCGGTCTGGATGGTCATATGCAGCGAGCCGGCGATGCGGGCGCCCTTCAGCGGCTGCTTGGGGCCGTATTCCTCGCGCGTCGCCATCAGGCCCGGCATTTCGGTTTCGGCGATGGATATTTCCTTGCGCCCCCAACCGGCGAGCTCGATGTCCTTGACGGCATATTCGGCGGCTA
>JAEZBU010000232.1 GCA_023426855.1 Pseudomonadota bacterium
TGTTCGCACTGACATTCACACTGTCCAACGATCAACGCACGGTGCCGGTGGCCATCGCGCTCATCACGGGGGCGAGCGAGTACGAACTGCCGTGGGGCAATATCATGGCGGCTTCGGTGATCGTGACGGTGCCGTTGATCGCGCTTGTGCTGGTGTTCCAGCGTCGGCTGGTTGCGGGTCTTACGGCCGGCGCGGTGAAGGGATAATCCGATGGCACGGGTCCGACTGGAGAATGTGACCAAACGTTTTGGTAAGACGGAGGTCATTGGCAGCATAAATCTCGACATCGCTGACGGTGAGTTTGTCGTCATCGTCGGGCCGTCCGGATGCGGAAAATCGACGCTGCTGCGTCTGATCGCCGGACTGGAGGAAACATCGTCGGGCAGCATTTGGATCGCGGACGACGAGGTCACGCAGCGGCCGCCAGCGCAACGTGGCGTGTCGATGGTATTCCAGACCTACGCGCTCTATCCCCATATGGATGTGTACCGGAACATATCGTTCGGCCTCAAAATGTCGGGAGCGGGCAGCGATACCGTTGAACAGCGTGTGCGCCGTGCCGCCAAGATGCTGCAGATCACCGACCTGCTGCATCGGAAGCCGCGCGAGCTATCTGGCGGGCAGCGCCAGCGCGTTGCCATTGCGCGTTCTATCGTGCGCGAGCCCAAGGTGTTCCTGTTCGATGAGCCGCTGTCGAACCTCGATGCCGCGCTGAGGGCGCAAACGCGCCTCGAAATCGCGCGGCTGCATGATGAACTGTCGTCGACGATGATTTACGTCACGCACGATCAGCAGGAAGCCATGACGCTGGCTGACCGTATCGTGCTGCTGAACAAGGGGCGCATCGAACAGATCGGTACACCCGGTGATCTGTATCGCCGCCCGGCAACGCGATTTGCGGCCTCGTTCATTGGTTCACCGGCGATGAATATCCTGCCTGCGCGTATCAATGACGGGCAGGCGATACTTGGGACTGGCGAGACATTGGCCGTCGGCACGCAGCACAGCGGCCCCGCCGACATCGGTGTGCGGCCCGAGAGTATTTTGCTGGCTGGCCCCGATCAACAGGGCGCATTGCGCGCGCGCGTCATTCACATCGAGGATCTGGGCGAGGCCCGCATCATCCACACTGCGCTCGCGGATGGCAGTCCGTTGGCGGTCCGCTATCCTGCCGATCTTGAGCCGCCGCGGCGGGGCGATCAGATCGCGCTACACGCCGATCCGCTTCATCTGTATATCTTCGGCAAAGATGGTGTTCGCATCGCTTAGCGGTTGAAGCCGGTGGACCAATTGGTGGTAGGGCTATGTTTTGTCGCCTGACCCGCGATCTCTCACCAGGCGACGCATGGCGATGAGGCCAAAGATTGGTCCCGGCACGAGAAGCAAGAATAGATATTGTGCGCCGATGAACGGCAGCAAACCATTCAGCAACTGAATGGAGACGATCGTAATCGCGAAGCCCAGGCAATTGACGATCGTCAGGGCGGAGCCAACGAGGTGGCTGGGTGCATAGCGCGCATTGAGGGCAGAAAACTGTGGCGAGTCGCCGACGACAACGATGCCCCAGAAGATCATAAAAGCGAGCATTGCGGACTGAGGCAGCAAGAATGCCAGAGGCGAAAGCACACAGCACAATCCTGAGGCTGAAAGCTGGAAAAATGCGACGTTTGCGCTGCCACGGCGAAGCGACAGAAGCCCACCGACAACAGATCCAATCGCGCCCGCGCCAATAATGAAAAACGCCCAGAGCGAAGTGCTCGATGTGCCAACTTGCGCATTTGATGCAGCAAGGAATACCGGAACAAAAGCCCAAAAGGCATATAGCTCCCACATATGCCCAAAGTAACCGAACGAAGACGCGCGAAAATCCGGAGACTTGAACACACCGGCAATGGCCGCAGGATTGAACTTTGCGCCAGTACGCAGGAACGGGCCATCCGGAACGCACCAGTGCAAGAGCATGCCGCCGCAAGCCGCAATCACGGAGACAGACAGTAGAACGCCTTCCCACGGGAGCTCTTGGCCAAGCCCCCGGATCAGATGTGGCAGGGCTGTGCCAAGTACGAGAGCGCCGACAAGAAATCCCAAAGCCTTGCCGAGATCACGGTCGAACCAGCCGGCGGCGATTTTCATTCCGATCGGATAGATGCCGGCGAGGAAAAATCCGGTCAGAAAACGCAACAGCAGCAACGGCCAGAGGATGGCTCCGACGATAAAGGCACCCGCGTTGAATGCGGCGCCCAGTATCGCGCAGGCCAGAAAAATGCGGCGCGGAGAATAGCGATCCGCAATCGCGAAGAAGGCAAAAACCAGCGTCCCAGCAATAAATCCGAGTTGCACCGCGGTGGTCATGTCACTGAGCGCTTCAGCCGGCAATCCGCCTTGAGACTGAAGATCCGCCATGACCGCATTTCCGGCGAACCAGAGCGACGTGCCGGCGAACTGGGCAAGAACAATGACTGGCAAAATGTGCCGAGGCACGTCTTTCACCGCGGTCTTTTGCATGGTCCATGCACTCTTGGAGCGAACTGAATAGACTTGGACTAAGTCGCTATCGCCATGCAACGGAAAGATGCGCTTGCTTGCGGTGGTCGGTCAGGCCAGCCTGCGCGCCCTCTTGCAATGAACGCGCGCGGCGGTTGGGTTGGCAGGTCCGCGCATTGAGAAATGCAATGCTGCGCGGAAAGTGGTGTGGCCGGTTATCCAGCAGCAGTCAGCCGATTGCTGCCGGACATTGATTGTGATGGTAAAAGACGCCGCGTCTGGATTGCTATCGTTGGTAGGAAGCAACCCGTAGAGGCGTCCTGAAACGACTACCGCGTGCGAGAGGCAAAGTTCACGATATGCAGCGGGCTATCGCCGATGTTGCGGAAGTGGTGGGGCACGCCGGCGGGGATCCAGAGACAGCTCGATGTATCGAGCGCGTATTCCCACTCGTAATCGGTACCTGCCAACATGACGTGCGCCACGGCAAAGCCAGCCGAAATCGTGTAAATATTCTCCACGTCGGATTGGGTTTTCTGCTTGGTGACCCCATCTTCGGCCACGATGGCTTTTGTGCATGAAAGCCGGCTGAGCAAACGCGTCTGATCCTGGGGTAGACAGTCGCCGGGCTGTGCAACGTAGTCGCTTTGGAGCGGACAGTTCCCGATTTCCACGCCGATCAGGATGTGATCCAGCACGTCCTTGCCGGGGTTGACGACATGGTGCTCGATGCCTGACGGGATTGCGACGGCGCTGCCCGGCCCGACGTCAACGTACGTGTCGCCGAGAAGAACTTTTCCCCTGCCGCGGCGGAAATATATGATCTCCTCCGAGTGGCCTTCCGCGTGGATCGGAGATTTTCCTGAGGGGAAATACGTCGACCGCTCGACCGCGAGAATATTGCTGTCGACCAGATCCTTCTGGGAAAAGACGACGCTGCACAAACGGTGATTTTCGTTCCGCTCGGGGGATGCTGACAGTGATGCCAGCCGCATAAGAGTACCCATTCCTGCCCTTAAGTTTGCTTTTGAAAGGAAGTTCACTGTGTTCCGGAACATCCGGAACGACGTTCAGGCACGACCGTGAAGCATTCCGGGTTGAAGTCAAGGCTCAAGCGACGGCATCGCCGCGTCGATGCGACATGTCGTATGCGTGTGCAATGGCCGTCGCTTTGCAACCGAGGCAAAACCAGACGTACCATGCCGCCGCCGACCAAGCCTGAGCAGCGACCGTTCGAGGCGTGAAGACGGGCGATGCTGCCTTCGCGAAGCAGCCTGCCTGTCGACCCCGATATCAAGTGCAACACTGCGGCGGCCTTGGGCCGTGGGTTTGCTACCGTCCGGCTGGTTGCCGTGTCGGCGGCTAGAGTCCTTCCGATTGAGATGGAAACGGAGACGTCAACCGAGCCACAGTTGTCATCCCGGTGCTTGTCACCGGGATCCACCCAACTGCACGTGTCGATGTCAGCGGAGAGATGGATCCCGGGCACAAGGCCCGGGATGACTAGGAAGCGACAACATTCGACCTAAATCGGAAATGCCCTAAAACACGGGCAAAGCGACAGTCACGTCAACGCTGAGCGCGGTGAAACTGCCAATCCTGTTCGTGACGGACTACGCGGAAAACGCTGGGATCCGCTCGAAACTCGTCGGCACCAACATGGCGATGGTCATGCAGCCGTTTGCGTTCGAGGGGCTCGGGGCAAAGATCCTCTGAAATACTGGATTCAGCGAGGTATGACGCCAATGCGGCGAGTAATCGCGCATGCGCGAGATGCGCGCAGCAGATGCCGCGCTGTGATGGCGGTAACTCAGTGGAAACTGGATGCGAGGTTGGGACCACCGCCGCGTTTGCGGCGATGGCCTGTGTTGATGGGTGCTCAGCCGGCAGCGGTATAAGAGGTCTTTACCGTGGTGTAGAACTCGGCCGCGTAACGGCCCTGTTCGCGTGCGCCGTAGCTCGAACCCTTACGACCGCCGAACGGCACGTGATAATCGACACCCGCGGTTGGTGCGTTGACCATCACCATGCCCGCTTCGGAGTTACGCTTGAAGTGGGTCGCGTACTTGAGGCTGGTGGTGACGATACCGGACGACAGGCCGAATGACGTGTCGTTGGCGATAGCCAGTGCTTCGTCATAAGTCTTGACCGGAATGACCGATGCGACCGGACCGAAGATTTCCTCGCGCGAGATGCGCATGGAATTGTTGGCTTCGGTGAACAGCGCAGGCTGCAGGTAGAAGCCTGGCGTGGCGCGGTTCAGGCGTTCGCCGCCCCAATGCAGCTTGGCGCCGTCCTTGCGGCCAACATCGATGTAGGAGATGTCCTGTTCGAGCTGCTTCTCGTCGACCACCGGGCCGATGTGCGTGCCCTTGGAGAGCGCGTCATCGACAACGAGAGACTTGAGCCGCTCGGTTACGGCGTCGACGAACGCATTGTGGATCTTCTCCTGCACGATCAGGCGCGAAGACGCCGTGCAGCGCTGGCCGGTCGAGAAGAATGCGCCGTTAACCGCGCATTCGACTGCGACGGAGAGATCGGCGTCGTCCAGCACGACGAGCGGATTTTTGCCGCCCATTTCGAGTTGGAACTTCTTCATCGGGTCGCTGGCGATCGCGGCTGTCGCCACCTTGCGGCCGGTCTCGACCGATCCGGTGAAAGTCACAGCATCGACGTCTGGGCTTTCCAGGATCGCCTGGCCAACCACAGAGCCGCGGCCCATCACCAGGTTGAACACGCCCGACGGCAGGCCAGCGCGTGCAATGATTTCCGCCAGTGCATGGGCGCAGCCCGGGACCAGATCGGCCGGCTTGAACACGACGGTATTGCCATAGGCCAGCGCCGGCGCGATTTTCCAGGCCGGAATCGCAATCGGGAAGTTCCACGGCGCGATGATGCCGACAACGCCGACCGGCTCGCGGGTGATCTCGACATCGAGGCCCGGACGCACCGAGCCGATCTTTTCACCGGCAAGGCGTACGGTCTCGGCCGCGAAGAACAGGAAGATCTGGCCGGCGCGAGTCGCTTCACCGATACCCTCGGCCAGGATCTTGCCTTCTTCGCGCGACAACAGAGTGCCGAGCTCTTCGCGGCGGGCGAGGATTTCGTCGCCGATCGCCTTCAGCGCGTCGTGGCGCGCCTGCAGCGATGAGCGGGCCCATGCTGGCGCGGCTGCCTTCGCGGCAGCAATCGCCCGCTCGGTGTCCGCGCGCGAACTCTGCGTGTAGAGGCCCACGACATCATCGGTGTTCGACGGGTTGACGTTGCGGGTCGTGGCGCTGCCGCCGACCCAGTCTCCGGCGATGAAATTCTTCTTGGCTTCACTCATGGTTCTCTCCCTGTACGTTTCTGCAGGCACAATCATGCGCCTGCATCTCACTTGAACATAATTGCGATGGTCAGTTGGCCGCTCAGCGCGTGCCGGTCTTTTGCAGTGATGCCACGAGATCGGTCAGTTCCGCCAGTTCGTTCGCATCGAGATCGGTCAGCGGTGGCCGCACTGGTCCACTGTCGCGGCCGATCACCTTCATGCCGGCCTTGATGATGGAAACTGCATAACCCTTCTTGCGGTTTCTGATCGCCAGAAGCGGCAGGATGAAGGCCTTCAGCTCGGCGGCGACCGTCTCGCGATCGCGGCGGCGCACGGCAGCATAGAAGCGGGTGGCAAATTCCGGCACGAAGTTGAACACCGCCGACGAATAGGTCGTCACGCCCATTTCCAGATAGGGCAGGGCGTAGGTCTCGGCAGTGGGCAGGCCGCCGATATAGGTCAGCCGGTCACCGAGGCGCGATTGCACGCGGGTCATCAGTTCGATGTCGCCGATGCCGTCCTTGTAGCCGACGAGGTTCGGGCAGCGTTCAGCCAGCCGCGCCACGCTCTCGTCCGTGAGGATGGCGTTGTCGCGATTGTAGACGATGACGCCGATCTTGGTCGCCTTGCACACCGCTTCGACGTGCGCCATCAGGCCGGCCTGCTCGGAAAACACGAGATAGGGTGGCAGAAGGAGGATGCCGGCGGCGCCGGCGCGTTCGGCCGCAACGGCCATCTCCTTGGCAATGGCGGTGCCATAACCCGCGCCCGCGATGACGGGCAGCCGGCCTTTGGCTTCCGATACGGCAGCGCGCACGACGGTCTCGACCTCTGACGGCGTCAGCGAGAAGAACTCACCCGTGCCGCCGGCCGCGAACAGACCGGCGACATCATGCCCGCACAGCCAGTCGATGTTGGAGCGATAGCGCTCTTCGTTGAAGGAGAAGTCTGCGTTAAAGGGCGTGACCGGAAACGACAGCAATCCCGCGCCGATCGTGCGCGCCATTTCCGGTGGTGTCATCGTGCTCATGTCTATCGTCTCCGCGTATTGCGTTTCCCCAGGGACAGGCGCTGTCGGCGATCTCGTGCGCCGTGGACGCCCGCTGCTGGCCAATCATTCAGATGGCAAGCGAGTCATCATACAAGTTGGGCGCAGCGTTGGCGACGACAGGCTTTGCCGCCATCTGCCAATCCGGGGCGCAAAACCCAGACATAGTTTACGATGCACCTTGCGCGCTGCCCACCCTGCGGGACATGCCCTGCCGCTCACAGGTGTCGTGACCGTCAGGCTGGGATCGGCCTCGCAGCCATTTGACTATCGGATCCGAAGGTTGGCGACCTCACGCAGCCTCGCGATATCCTGCTCGGGCAAGGTCGCGACGGCGCGCGCCAGGGCCAGTTGCGCCTGCTGTCGGGCAGTGGCGCGGAAGGCGTCATCGCCCGCTTCAGACAGGGCGGCGAGTGCCTTCTGCAGCCGCAACTGCACTTCGATCAGGCCAGCGCCATCGCGCGCGATGATGTTGAACGCATCGTCGAACACATCCGCCGTCGTGATCGGAGGAACATGCAGCCGCGGGTGTAAGATCTCGGGTGGGTCATCTTTGCTGCCACCTTCCGACCAGCAGAGCAGCAGCCGCGTCATACGCCCGATCACATCGATGGCCGTTCCAGAATCGTTGATCGCCTGAGACAGAGCGCGCGAGGCGACTTCCGCCAGAACCACAAACCCGAAGCGCGGATCCTGGTCGAACGATCGTTCGGTGCCGATCGAGAAACAGCCACGCAGGTCATCGGCCAGTTCGTCGTTGAGGTCGCCGTCGCTGGCGACCCACAGCAGGGGCTTGTTGGGATGCGCGAAACTACCGGGCAGGACCGCGAGATAGATTTCGCCGTCGAACGCCTCCGCGCATTTCGCCAGGCCTTCGACATCGACATGCTGGACGTAACCGGTCTTGTCCGACAGGATCGTTGCCGCGCCAGTCGGCGGTCCCTTGTCGAGATCGAATGAATGACCACCGAGGAAGGGCGCGGCTTGCCGATCGCGGAGGGCCTGCAACGTGACCTTCTCTATTTCGTTGATGGTCTCGCCGACCCGGCCCAGCCGCGACAGGTGATCGATCCATCCCAGAAGCGCAACGACCACCAGCAGCACCACGCCGATCGTCGCCACGAACAGCACGGCGCGGCCGCTGTCGCCGTAAACACCGGTCTTCAGCAGGATGATGCCGACCAGCGCGAACAGGAATGAGCCGATGAAGGTCGCAAGCACATTCTGCGTCACCTGATCCTGCATCAGCAGCTTGGTGGCGCGCGGTGTGACGCTGTTGGTGGCCGCGCTGTAGGCAGAGGTCATGACGCTGAGCGAGAACGTCGTGACGGCCAGCATGCTGGAGGCGATGATGGTGAGAATGTCGTCTACGGCATCGGCGCCGATTTTGGCCGTGACCTGCCAGGGAATGAAGCGCTCACCGAAGGCGGCCAGCACCGCGGTGACGATGCCCATGGCGCCGATCAGCGAAGCCCGCACCCACAGGCGGCGCGACAGTTGCAGCAATGTCCATCGCCATTTCGTCAGCATCGGAGGTCAACGGTGTTAAGGCGTTTCGGTTGCGGCAGCTTGCAGGAGTTGGGCAACGGCGGCAAGGCGGTGTGATGGGGGGAGCGTGAACTGCAGTATGAGCAGCTTGAGCGCAAGATCCGTGATGATGGCGTGGACACGAGCGCCCGTCAGATAACGCAGAACCTGCCGACGGATCGCTGGGTTAGAATCGGGGAGGGGAGATCACCTTTAATCTAAACTTTTGGTGTCCTCTTGCGCTTTGTTTTGGCTTCGCGCGGTTTTCTTCCTGAAACTTCGGAAGGGGGTTCGCTCGCAGGTCCCAACAGCGGCTGAAATACTTTCAAATTTCCAAACAATAAGCTCTGCCGCACATCACCCCAACGAATGCCGGAAATCCTCATAGCCGTATGAGCGCAGCACTTTGTACGTGCCGTCTTCTTCCAGCATCGCGAGGTCGGGGCGGCGGGTGCCGTTGAAGGTGTTATTCTTCACGAAGCTGTATTGCATCATGTCGGTGAAAACGATGCGGTCGCCGACCTTCAGCGGCTCGGGGAACGAATACTCGCCGATGATGTCGCCGGTCATGCAGGTCTTGCCGCCCAGGATGTAGCCGTGCGCGTGCACGCCGGGTTTCGCCGCGCCGATGACGTCGGGCGTGTACGGCACTTCCAGCACGTCGGGCATGTGGCAGCTCGCCGACGCATCGAGAATGGCGATGTCCTTCTCGTTGCGATGCAGGCCGATGACGGACGCCACCAGATAGCCGGTGTCGACGATGATGCCCGCGCCAGGTTCCAGCACCACCTCGACGCCGAATTCGGCGCGGAACTCGTTGATCGCCGCGATCAGCTTGTCGACGTCATAACCCGGCTTGTTGACGAAATGGCCGCCGCCGAAGTTGACCGTCTTCACGCGCCGGATGTAGGGCGCGAAGTTTTTGGCGACGTGCTGTATCAGCCCGGCCGAGCCATCGGCCAGGCTCTCGCACAGGGCGTGGACGTGGAAAATGTCGATGTCGTCCCAGGGTAGCTGGTCTAGGTCGGCCGCCACCGTGCCGAAACGCGAGCACGGAGCGCACGGATCATACAGCGCGCCGCCGAGCGTGGCGTTGGAATAGCCGGGATTGACGCGGATGCCGATGTGGCGTCCGGCGGCCTTGGCCAGCGGCGCGTAGTGGGCCATCTGCTCCGGCGAATTGAAATAGATGTGGTCGGCGATCTTGGTCAGCCGCTCGACTTCGCCCGGCGCGTAGGCCGGGGCGTAGACATGCACTTCCTTGCCGAACTCCTCGTGCCCCATGCGCGCCTCGTACTCGCCGCTGGCGGTGGTGCCGTCGAGCACGTCGCGCATCAGCGGGAAGGCGGCCGGCAGCGCCCACGCCTTGGTGGCGAGCAGGATCTTGCAGCCGGCCTCGCGCTTGATGCGGGCGACCGTTTCGAGGTTGCGCTTCAGGGCGGCGACGTCCAGTACGTAGGCCGGCGTGTTCATGGTTTCGGGAAGCTTCGGCATCATGGCAACCACCCCTTCAAAAGCAAATCGGCGGGCCGGCCAATGGCCGAACCCGCCTCATCTCGTCTTCCGTCTGCTCGCGGGTGAGCGTCAGGTTTTAACCGCAAAAAGCTCCGCCTGCTCGTCCATCGCCATTTCCTTCAGGTGCCAGGGCAGGCCCTGCTTGCCGATTTCGTCCATGAACGGCTTCGGCGGAAGCTGCTCGACGTTGTAAACGCCGCCGGGCTTCTGCCACGAACCGTTGAACAGCATCATGGCGCCGACGACCGGCGGAACGCCCGTGGTGTACGACACCGCCTGCGCGCCGGTTTCCTTGAACGCCTGCTCGTGATGGCAGACATTGTAGATCATGGCGCGCTTCGGCTTGCCGTCCTTGGTGCCGGTGAAGATGCAGCCGATCGACGTGCGGCCGGTGTAACCCTCACCCAGCGATGACGGCGGTGGCAACAGCTCCTTCAGGAACTCCATCGGGATCACCGGATTGCCTTTGTACATGACCGGATCGATGCGGGTCATGCCGACGTTCTGCAGCACCTCGAGATGCTTGATGTAGTTGTCCGAGAAGGTCATCCAGAAGCGGATCTGCTTCAGACCCTTGATGTTCTGGACGAGGCTTTCCTCCTCCTCATGATAGATGAGGTAGGACTTGCGCGGGCCGACTTCCG